>DUPX01000125.1 GCA_012838085.1 Eubacteriaceae bacterium | reverse complement strand
CGAACATAATGTGAATGTTTTTAATCAATGTTCGTAAAAGTATTGATTTTTAAACATTACAGTAATACAATGTACAGTGTTGAAATTAATAAAGGAGTCTTGAAATGAAACGATACTTTAAATTTGATGAGCTAGGCACAAGTTATAAGCGAGAAATACTAGGTGGGCTAACAACATTTCTATCAATGGCATACATATTAGCAGTTAACCCTTCAATGTTAAGTTTAGCTAGTGTTGAAAATATACCTGATTCTATGAGAATGGATCAAGGTGCAGTATTCGTAGCGACAGCATTAGCAGCGTTAGTTGGTTGTTTATTCATGGGAATTATAGCTAAATACCCAATTGGTTTAGCACCAGGTATGGGATTAAATGCATTTTTCGCTTATAGTGTTGTATTAGGATTAGGTTATACATGGCAACAAGCTCTAGCAGCTGTATTTATTTCAGGAATCTTATTTATTATAATGTCTTATTCAGGTATCAGAAAGGGTATTGTAGATGCACTTCCCCAATCCCTAAAAAATGCAATAACTGGTGGTATAGGATTATTTATTGCCTTTATAGGTTTGATTAATGGTCATATTATTGTGGATGACCCTGCTACCTTAGTGGGTTTTGGGAATTTTACTGAGCCAAGAACAGTTTTAGCCCTTATTGGATTAGCTATTACTGGAATTCTGATGGTTAGAAAGGTTAGAGGTTCTATACTTATAGGAATTGTAGCAACTACTATTATTGGAATTCCTATGGGTGTTGTTAGTTTAGAGGGTTTTTCATTAGTATCAGCTCCACCTAGCCTAGCTCCTACCTTTATGAAAATGGATTTTGCTGGACTTTTAAATCTAAATGAAGGGACAACAATATTTAGCGCAATAGTAAGTGTTGCAACTGTTGTTATCTCCTTTAGCTTAGTGGATATGTTTGATACAATAGGAACCCTTGTTGGAACAGCTACCCAAGCTAATATGGTAGATGAAAAGGGTAATGTAAAAAATATGGGTCCAGCCCTATATGCTGATGCTATTGCTACAAGTGTAGGTGCAGCCCTAGGAACATCTACTACTACCACTTATGTGGAAAGTGCTGCAGGGGTTAGTGAAGGTGGTAGAACAGGTTTAACAGCAGTGGTTATTGCTGCATTATTCTTAGGTGCAATTTTCTTCTGGCCATTAGTGGGTATAGTACCTGCTGAGGCAACTGCTCCGGCACTAATGATTGTAGGGGTCTTAATGATGTCCTCTGTGAAAAATATAAACTTCGGAGATTTTTCTGAAGCAATGCCAGCCTTCTTTACAATGGCTATTATGCCCTTATCCTATAGTATTGCTAATGGTATTGCCGCAGGAATGATTATCTATCCAATTACAAAGATCGCTACTGGAAAAGGTAAAGAAGTACACCCTGCTATTTATATATTGGCAATATTATTTATCTTAAGATTTACTGTATTACCAAAATAAGTATTAAAAAAACAGCCTTCTGGGCTGTTTTTTTAGTTGTTGTATTGCTCTTTGATTTTTGTTTGGGGGTATAGTAAATCATTTAAGAGTTTTTCATATATTTTTATCAAACTACCATTTTCGTCAATTTTAAATACTGAACAAATGTTTTTATTAATTACTAATTCTGAATAACAATTAGGGCAAAAAAATTTCTTTCTGCCTATTTTACCTATGTATTTTTGACTGCAAACTGGACAATGCATCAATAGACCTCCTTGGTAAATAAGGAACCATATTATCTAATGGTGGAGTGAGCACCATTAGATAATATTTATAAAAATAAAGGGGAAAGTTGAAAAAAGGCGGTTCCTAATGAAAATAAATCAGTTAGCATTATTTATAGTTATAATATAAACTAGAAACCTTTAAAAAACCTTTAAAAATAAAAGTTTTTAGTAATTTATTATATTACCGAGTATATTTTATGTTAAACTAAGAAAAAAGGTACTTAGAGAATAAATAGAACATTCCTGTAAAATAAAAAAGGATTTTGTAAAAGAAAGTAGAAGAATTATTATTAATAATCAAAGGGTGAATAAAAATGAGGGTACTTTTGGTAGAGGATGAAAAGGCATTAGCAACAGCTTTATCGAAAATAATGAGTAAAAATAATATAGCTGTTGACTTGGCCTATGATGGGGAAGAAGGATTATACTTAGCCCAAAAGGATATATACGATGTTATAATCCTAGATATTATGCTGCCTTATAAAAGTGGTTTGGAAATATTAAAGGAATTAAGAAGGCTAAATAAGAAGACCCCAGTACTCTTTTTATCTGCCCGTGATACAATAGAGGATAGAGTAGTGGGTTTAGATAGTGGAGCGGATGACTACCTTATTAAACCCTTTGCCACTGAAGAATTATTAGCTCGGATCAGGGCTTTAGTTAGACGTCCCAAAGATTTATTAGATGACAACTATTTAGAGTTTGGGAATGTTAAACTTTATATTGACAGTGGGGAGCTAGAAATAAATAATAATAGAAAAAAACTCACGGTTAAGGAAAATCAATTATTAGAGTTATTTATGCGAAATCCAAGGATGGTACTATCTAAGGAGCTAATTTTGGATAGGGTGTGGGGAATAGATGGTACTGCTATGGAAAATAGTGTAGAAATATATATCCACTATCTTCGTAAAAAACTAGGCAGTAAATCCGATATTAAAATAGAAACAGTTCGCGGAATAGGCTATGTGCTAAAGGAGAAGAGGATAGATGCTCAATAAATTACGGATAAACCTTACTATTTTAAATACCATAGTCCTAGTAGTTATACTATCCATTATTTCAGTTTTTGTCTATGTTTTAATGGACTTTAATCTTCACAAAGATATAGATGATATATTAATTACTAATTCCCATCAAGTGGATAATTATATTAATTTTATTGAAGATAATAAGTTTAATGACCAAGTAGATGAAGAAAAGAAAAATGAACATTTGAGATCCATTCATAATATGACAAAAAATAATATTTCCTATGTATTATTAGATACGGAAAAGGGAGTAAATATTAACTCTAGCTATTTAGAATTAGACTATAAATTACTTATGGGAATTAGAAAAGATGCCATGAATGATGGAGAGGGTTTTGATAGGATCATTAATGATTTAAATAGGGCATTTTATTTTACTACTGTAAATATAGAAGGGATTAATTATCGTATATGTACTACCTATTATTCTACAGATATGCAAAAAAATAATGTAAGGACCATTCAAACTATTAAGACCTTAAGAAATGAAAAAGATGTTCTGAATAGACTAGGCTTTACCCTGATTGCAACTATTATAATAGGAACAAGTCTTTCTCTAATAGGGGGATATATCTTGGCAGGCCGGTCATTAATACCCATTATTAAATCCTGGCAGAGGCAACAAGAATTTGTTTCTGATGCTTCACATGAATTAAGAACACCTTTAGCAGTGGTTCAAACAAACTTAGAGGTGGTAAAGGGCAGCCAAAATGAAACAGTTAAAAGTCAAAGCTATTGGCTGGACAATGCCTATGATGAAACCTTGCGAATGAACAAAATAATAGAGGATCTACTATTTTTAGCCAGGGCAGACTCAGGACAAAAAATTCTTGAAAAGGAGAAATTAGATCTATCCTTTCTCCTTATGGATGTCTGTGAAAAGCTTATACCTATAGCTGCAAATAAACAATTACAAATAATTGCTAATGTGGATGAGAATCTTTCCATTTGGGGAGATGGGAATAAGATACGTCAATTAATGTTTATATTAATAGATAATGCTATAAATTATAGTTCACCAAATAAGGTAATAAGGGTGTTGGCAAAAGAAGTAAAAAATGGTGCCTTAATAGAGGTAATTGACCAAGGTATAGGTATAAGTCATAAGGATTTAAACAGGGTTTTTGACAGATTCTATCGGGCAGATAAGGCCCGCTCAAGAGAACAAGGAGGAACAGGATTAGGCCTTTCAATTGCAAAATGGATTGTGGACATTCATAAAGGCAGAATAGATATAGAAAGTAAGGAGCAGGAAGGGACTAAAGTGGTTGCTTTCTTACCATTTAATTAATAAATAATGTGATAGGGAGGAGAGTACGATAAATAAACAGATTACTTTTGATGATTTTTCAAAAGATATGGACTTTATTAAAAGACTATATGATGTAGTGAGAATTGTAGATCCAATTAGCAATCATGTATTAGATTATAAGAATAAAAACTTAGTCCCATTGTCTTCTAAATGTCATGATATATGGGAAAAAAAAGAAGTTTGCAAGGACTGTATTACTAGAAATGTATTTAAACAGAATGAAACCTTTGCAAAAATTGAGTATATAAATGAAAAGGTATATATGATTTTGGCTATCCCAATTTTGCTAAGTGGGAAAAAGGTTATATTAGAATTATTAAGGGATATAACTAAAGAAAGAATACTATTTGATTCGGTAAATACTAATAAAGATAATGCTTATAATTTATTGAGGAATAGAAATATTAATATAATTAAGGACGGTTTAACAAATATATATAATAATAGATATATCAATGAACGCTTACCCTATGATATTATAAATAGCTATATGAAAGATGAATATCTATCTATTTTAATGGTGGATATAGATAACTTTAAGGAAATAAATGAGAAACTTGGCCACAATTGT
>DUPX01000124.1 GCA_012838085.1 Eubacteriaceae bacterium | reverse complement strand
CCATTTAAGGACACGGCTATTTTCTCCAAAACCAGGCCAGATGAATCTTCCATTTTCATCCTTTTGGAACCAGTTAACATAGAATAATTTTGGCAATTTATCAGCATCGGTCATTTTCCCAATATTTAGCCAGTGCTGTAGATAGTCAGATATATGATAACCACTAAATGGTAGCATAGCAAAGGGGTCTCGACGAACCTGTCCAATTTTGTCGGAAATGGCGGCTGCAGTTATCTCTGAACCCATAATAGAGCCCATAAATACTCCATGTTCCCAGTCAAAGCTCTCATGAACCAGAGGTATGGTATTTGGACGGCGCCCTCCCACTAAAACTGCTGAAATCGGAACTCCCTTAGGGTTTTCCCATTCGGGAGAAATCACAGGACATTGGCTGGCTGGTGCGGTAAATCGTGCATTTGGATGGGCAGCAGGACTAGTTGAATCTGGTGTCCAATCATTGCCCTGCCAATCAATAAGGTGCTCTGGTGGGTCATAACCGATTCCTTCCCACCAAACATCCCCATCATCTGTTAGTGCCACATTAGTAAATATTGTGTTCTTTTGAATAGTGAGCATGGCATTAGGATTTGATTCCATTGAGGTACCAGGTGCAACACCAAAGAAACCAGCTTCAGGATTAATGGCATAAAGTTTTCCGTCATCGCCATATTTTATCCATGCAATATCATCACCTATTGTTTCAACTTTCCACTCTGGAATTGTAGGAATAAGCATTGAAAGGTTAGTTTTTCCACAGGCACTTGGGAATGCTCCAGTAATATATTTTTTATTTCCCTTAGGATCTGTGATGCCTAGAATAAGCATATGTTCTGCTAACCAGTCTTCTTCATGGGCCTGTACTGAGGCAATACGTAAAGCAAAGCATTTCTTACCTAGAAGGGCATTACCTCCATAACCTGAACCATAGGACCAGATCATTTTTTCTTCTGGGAAGTGGCTAATATATTTTTGTTCCATAGGGGCACAAGGCCAAGTGGAATCTTTTTCGCCTTTTTCTAAGGGGGCACCTACTGAATGTAAGCATTTTACAAAATCCCCATCTTCTCCAAGTATATCGAGAACCGCTGAGCCCATACGGGTCATAATACGCATGTTCACCACAACATAGGGGCTATCAGTTAACTCTACACCTATTTTAGACATAGGAGAACCGATGGGACCCATGGAAAAGGGGATAACATACATAGTTCTACCCTTCATGCAGCCAGTGTATAATTCAGTCATGGTCCTTTTTAGCTCAACAGGATCAATCCAATTATTGGTAGGTCCTGCATCTTCTTCTTTTTCAGATGCAATAAATGTTCTGTCTTCTACACGAGCTACATCTGATGGGTGGCTACGAAACAGATAGGAACCGGGACGTTTTTCAGGATTCAATTGTATAGCCATACCTGAATCCACCATTTCTCTAAAGAGCCTATCATTTTCCTCTTGGGAGCCATCACACCAATGGATTTTGTCTGGTTGGCACATTGCTGCCATTTCTTCTACCCAAGCTTGCAATTTTTTGTTAGTATTCATAGTGTCACCGCTTTCTTTTTATTTTGTAAACTTAATAAAAGTTTAGGACAAGTTTATTAAAGTTATTAAGGCAACCCCTATATTATAATAGAGAGGTAAGTAAAGGTTACCATTTGTTAAGAAATTTATACTTACCAAAATATTATATCAGAAAAATAATAAAAAATCACAATTTATGCAATTTTTAATCTGGAAAAGGTCAAAATATTCATTAGTGTGTTATACTAAATTCAAACAAATATAAAAGAGGATAAAGGAATATGAAAAAGAGAGTTTGTGTTATTTATACCGGTGGGACAATAGGGATGACCAGGACAGAGTATGGTTATGCACCAAAAAAGGATTTTATAAGAACAGCATTGTCAGAAATTAAGGAGTTGGATTCTGAGGAAATGCCGGATTATGACTTGGTGGAATATGACCCCTTATTAGATTCTTCAAATATTGCAGTTAGCCACTGGATACAATTGGCAGAGGATATAGAAAAAGCATACCACCAATATGATGGTTTTATTATACTTCATGGGACAGATACAATGGCATATACAGCATCTGCACTGTCTTTTATGTTAAAGGGTATATCTAAGCCTGTTATACTGACGGGTTCCCAAATACCCCTATGTGAAATAAGAAATGATGGGAGGGATAATATAATTGCTGCCTTTATGATAGCGGCAAATTATGATATTCCTGAGATCTGTTTATACTTTGGCAATAAGCTCTTTAGAGGAAATCGAGCCACTAAAATCAGCTCAGATGATCTTATCGCATTTGATTCACCAAATTATCCCCCATTAGCAGAGGTGGGAGTGAGGATAGACTTAAATAAGGACAATATATTGGCACCAGGGAAGGATTTGGAAGTAATTAAATTTCAAAATCATCAAATTGCAGTTTTAAAAATCTTTCCCGGAATCCAATTTGAAGTATTTGAAAATATAATGACCTCAAACTTAAAGGGCATAGTTATTGAAGCCTTTGGGGCGGGGAATATCCCAGAAGGAGGTAGGGCTTTAGAAAATATTCTAAATAAGGCCATTGAAAACCAAACCATAGTGGTGGTCTGTACCCAATGCTTAAAGGGCTCTGCAATAATAGGTCAATATGAAACCAGTAAAGGTCTTTTTGAAGCCGGAGCTATTAGTGGTTATGATATGACGGTAGAGGCAGCTATTACAAAGCTCTATTATCTCTTTAGTTTAAACTATGATATAGATACTATAAAGAAATTAATGGTTACCGATTTAAGAGGGGAACTCTCCCGAAGATAGAGTGGTCTTAAATATTAAGAAGGCTATAATTAAATAAGCATTATAGAGTCTTGAATTATTATTCTACTTATGTATATAATAGGGATAATTAATAAGAAAAATATTGTGAAGGGAAGACTATTGGCAAGTCATAAAAAGAGAGCCGGGGTAGGTGAAAGCCGGCTATGTACAAGCCTTTAGAAATGGTCCTGGAATAGTCTAGTCGAGGGCAATAGGCATTAGATTAGAACGGAGTTGTTTCCGTTATAAAAACAAGGTGAAATAATTCACTTATTGAGGCTGGCACTGTAAGGTGACAGTGAAAAAGGGTGGTACGGCGAAGTAAACTCTCGTCCCTTTATATTAAGGGAGGGGGTTTTTTTAATTAGAAGGGAAAGAAAAAGATTTTGTAGGGAACTGTGGTCTTACCGTTGCGAGTATTGCATACTTAAGAAGGAACTAATATTTATAAATTACATATTTAAAAGAAAGGAAGGAATTTAATGAATAGAGAAACATTTTATATTACAACGCCTATTTATTATCCCAGTGATAAGCTACATATAGGTCATTCCTATACAACTATTGCAGCGGATACAATATCTAGATTTAAAAGAATGAAGGGCTTTGATGTAAAGTTCTTAACAGGGACTGATGAGCATGGTCAAAAAATTCAAAGAAAGGCAGAGGAAGAAGGAACAACACCTAAAGAATATGTGGACCACATAGTAGAGGGGATTAAAAAGCTCTGGGAGACCTTAGATATTTCCAATGACCAATTTATTAGAACCACCGATGAATTTCATAAAGAAGCAGTAAAAAAGATCTTTAAAAAGCTTTATGATCAAGGTGATATATACAAATCCCACTATGAAGGCTGGTATTGTACCCCCTGTGAATCCTTTTGGACAGAGGCCCAATTAAAGGATGGGAAATGTCCTGATTGTGAAAGGAATGTGGAGTTGACTGAAGAGGAAGCCTATTTCTTTAAGATGTCTAAATATCAGGATAGACTTATGAAACATATTGAAGACCACCCTGATTTTATTCAGCCCCAAAAGATTAAAAATGAAATGATAAATAATTTCCTAAAGCCAGGCTTAGAGGATTTATGTGTATCCCGCACCTCCTTTAGTTGGGGGGTGCCGGTGGACTTTGATCCCGGTCATGTGGTCTATGTGTGGATAGATGCTCTGTCTAACTATATTACAGCCCTAGGCTATCTTTCTGATAATGATGAGGAGTATAAGAAATATTGGCCAGCAGATGTCCATCTAGTAGGTAAGGATATAGCAAGATTCCATACTATTATTTGGCCTACAATGCTTATGGCACTAGATATTCCTTTACCTAAGAAGGTATTTGGCCACGGTTGGATACTTCTTCAAGGGGGAAAGATGTCCAAATCCAAGGGGAATGTGGTAGATCCAGTAATTTTAACACAAAAATATGGAGTAGATGCTATTAGATATTATGTACTTAGGGAATTACCTTTTGGCTCAGATGGGATATATTCCGAGGATAATTTAATCAATAGAATTAATTCAGATTTAGCAAATGACCTTGGTAATTTAATCAGCAGAACAGTGGCAATGGTGGACAAATACTTTAATGGCCAATTGCCCGGCAAACAGGAATCCGGGGAATTTGATGATGATTTAATAAGCCTTGCCTTAGAAACACCTATTAAAGCGGAAAAATATATTGATAATCTTCAATTTAGTAATGCCTTAGTGGAAATTTGGAAGCTGGTATCTAGAACCAATAAATATATAGATGAAACCACACCCTGGATATTAGCTAAGGAAGAAGAGAAAAAATCCCGATTAGCTACTGTATTATATAATCTATTAGAGAGTATAAGATTTATATCTATACTTATAACACCATTTATGCCAAATACCCCTAAGGCTATTTGGGAACAAATAGGAATAGAGGAGGGGGATATTACCACCTGGGATAGCCTAGAGGAATTTGGTCAATATCCAATAACTTCAAAGGTACAAAAAGGAAAGGTGATTTTCCCTAGAATTGATATTGAAGAAGGGGAAAGGCCTAAGAAAAAGCAGAAAGAAAAAAAGGTGGAAGAAAAGAATCAAGAAGAATATATTACCATTGAGGACTTTGCTAAGATAGATTTTAGAACAGCAAAGGTTTTAAAGGCGGAAAAGGTGGAAGGCGCTGATAAGCTAATAAAGATGCAACTAGAGATGGGCAATGAAATAAGGCAGGTAGTATCAGGTATCGCCCAGTTTTATAGCCCAGAGGAATTAGTGGGAAAAAACCTTATAGTGGTAGCCAATTTAAAACCAATAAAAATTAGAGGAGAAGAATCTAAGGGAATGATTCTTGCAGCTAGTAAAGGGAAAAAGCTTAC
This sequence comes from Eubacteriaceae bacterium, assembly GCA_012838085.1. GTDB lineage: Bacteria > Bacillota > Clostridia > Eubacteriales > Garciellaceae > DUPX01. The sequence continues at coordinate 3,395 of DUPX01000124.1, read as the reverse complement.
CCTAGTGACTATAGAAGAGGATATGGATAGTGGTACTAAGATAAGCTAAAGGAGGGTTTTAATTTGTATTTTGATACTCATGCCCATTTAGATGATAGACAATTTAATGAAGATAGGGAAGAAATAATAAAAAGGGCTAAGGAAGAGGGAGTAGATTTAATAGTAAACCCCGGTGATAATATGTCCACTTCAAAAAAATCTATAGAAATAGCAGAAAACTATGATTTTATCTATGCTGCAATAGGATTCCATCCTCATAATGCTAAAGATGTTAAGAAAGATAGCTATAGAAGATTAGAAGAAATGTCACAACACCCAAAGGTGGTGGCTATCGGGGAGATAGGTTTAGATTATTATAGAAATCATTCCCCCAGAAATGTCCAAAGGGAAGTATTTATAGGCCAAATAGAATTTGCAGATAAATTAGATCTCCCTATTATTATTCATGATAGGGAGGCCCATGGAGATATATTTGAAATATTACAAAGATACTATAATGGCAAAAGTGGGGGAGTACTCCATAGCTATAGTGGCAGTGTGGAAATGGCCTATAGATTTATAGAATTAGGATTATACATCTCTATATCTGGCCCCATTACCTTTAAAAATGCTAGAAAAAATATAGAGGTTGTTAAGGAAATTCCCCTAGAGCATTTACTAATAGAGACAGATAGCCCCTATCTAACTCCAGAACCCTTTAGAGGGAAGAGAAACCATCCTTCATTAGTTAAGTATGTGGCAGAGAAAATTGCTAATATAAAAGGAATTGATGTAGAAGAGGTGGCAGAAAGAACTAGGGAAAATGGGAAAAAACTTTTTAGAATTGCCTAGAATAATTACCCAGTTCCTTTCCTATCTTTTGTCACCAAAGATTCTCCTACTCATATAATAATATTGAGTTAACAGCAGATTGTTTTAAAGCTTAATGAGTAAGGAGGAGTCTTTATGGCAAAGAAAAAAGGTAAAGAAGAGTATCCAGAAATGCCAGATATGGTTCAAACAGCTCCAGATTATGGAATGATGCCCGGTTGTGGACCTGGTCATTGTTTTCCTGGGATGATGCCCAGTCATGGTATGGGAATGTATTGTTTTTGTGTCCCCTTTCCCATGCACCACTGTGGCCATGGAATGATGCCTGATTATAGTATGATACCCATTTATGATTATGATGATAATTATTATCCCAACTATCCAATGATGCCTGACGATGATTGCTAATAAGAAATTACCTAGGAAAATCCTAAAGTAGATGTAGGGTATGGCTATCATGCCATCCCGATATAATATACCGATATAGAAAGCAGAGTTTAAATACTCTGCTTTTTGCAAGATATCTTTCCAGCCTCCTCTGGTAGTTTTTTACTATGAAATAAATAAATATCCTTATTCCTCCGATGGCATTGATGGATAATACCAACAATTCATTCCGATGATAAATTCTAAGGCTTGATAAACTCACTTCGTTCAAGCAAATCAAGCTTCTTAACGAATTTAAATCTTCACTTATTGGGTATTATAACCATCAGTTGCCAAGTCGTCATTGGAGATATTTATAGCTTATTCTCGTTGCTCCATAGAGTTCTAATAGTAATATCTTATTCTTCCTCCATCTCTTATCCCACCTCTCACCTCTCACTTCTATTATTGACAGATATTACCTAAGGTGTTACTATATCAATAGATGATATATCAGGTATCGATATAGTGGAGATGATTATATGGACAATGACCAATTAAGAATTTTAACGGAACCTATGTACTATATACTACTAAGTCTGGTACAGCCTAGCCATGGATATGGGATTATGCAGCAGGTGGAAGAGCTTACTAAAGGGCGGGTAAGGATTGGTCCAGGGACCTTATATAATCTACTTTCCCGCTTTCAAAAGGAAGGCCTTATTGTGGAAATATCCCAGGAGGATAGAAGGCGAACTTATAAAATTACCCCAAAAGGCTTAGAAGTTTTACAAGAGGAATACAATAGGCTACACCAGCTTTTGGAAGATGGAAGGAAAGTATTAAAAGGGGGAGGGTGTTAAAATGAGCAAGAAAAAAAGGGTGTTTTGGAATTTTATTGCCACCGACTATAAGGCTATGGAAGAATTTTTAGAAAATATGGCTAGAAAAGGATGGATGCTAAAAAAAATAGGGGCACTAAGTGGCGCAGCTATATTTGAAAAAATTCCTCCCAGTAATATTAAGTTTTATGTTGATGTATTTAAAGATGGGGGCCCCTTAGTTCCCGAAAACATTCTAGATGTTAAGGAATACCGGAGTTTATGCGAGGATGCTGGCTGGCATTTTATCACCTCCCAGGACTATCTTCAATTCTTCTATGCTGAGGAGGGAGTGGAACCAATCCCTATCCAAACTGATGGGGAGATGGAAAGAAAGCTAGTTATAAAGACTATGTTGAAGGGGGAACTTATACACCTAGTATTAATAGTATTTATATTAAGAGAGATTCTCTATGAGCTATTTTTTATCCCCCATATGTTTTTTATCAATACACCTAGAATGATAATGGGTATTAGTTTAATTATTTTTATTATAAGCTCTATAGGAAAGTTGGGTTATTTCTTAATCTGGGTGATTAGAACTAGGGGAAAACTCAAGGGAAGTAATACATTAGAACCTCCAAATCTTAAGGCTGCCAGACTTAGGGCCCTTATATTTGATGGGGTAAAAGTTTCAGCAATGTGGATAGTAGTAGTTTTTATGTTAATTGATGCAAGGGCTAGAATTAATGAGATTGCTTTTATTCTAATAATAGTAGCCATGAGTGTGGGTTTAGCAGGCCTATCTAGGTTTATTATAAAGAAAAAAGGCAAGAGAAAGGATGATGGTCTTTATTTTTCTTTTATCGGTGCTTTTATAGTCTTTGTTTTCTTATTCATAGTGATTTATTTTCTATCGGGAGTACTTATGGATAGGGATTATAAAGAAGAGATTATTATCCCGAAGGACTATCCTATAGTAGATGTGGAAGAATTATTAGGAGCAAGACAAATGGAGGAGCCCTGGTATGATTTTAATTCCGATTCCAGTTATTTTATTCCCCTCTCTTATAATGCAAAGGGAGGTATATCGGGATATTATTTGGGTATTACATATTATAGAAGTAAGGAGGATTCCTTTAGCAAGTTAGTTTTTAAAGGTCAGGTAAATACTTTAAAAAGATACTTTAGAAGTTTTCGCAAATATAGAATTGAAGTTGAAAAGGTAAAGGAAGATGAAGAGTTAAGGGAAAAATGGCAGGCGGACCAACTTATCATAGGTGAAAGGGAAAATAGCATTGTTATTAGAAAGGGTAAATATGTACTAGGAATAGAATCCCTTAAATTAGATTTTCATAATGAGGATTTAATAGAATATTTCTCAAATATATATTTTGT
>DUPX01000123.1 GCA_012838085.1 Eubacteriaceae bacterium | reverse complement strand
ATTTTTTAGTCATTTCTGCCAGGGAGAGGATTTTAGCCTCTCCATTTATTTTTACCTTTTTACTAATATTTTCTATTCCAATTATATCATCTTCTTCAAATATTATGGCATATTCTATAAGATTTCTAAGTTCTCGGATATTTCCCGGATAGGAATAGTTCATAAGAAATCTTTCACATTCCCTGGTAAATCCTAAAATATTCTTTTTATATACCTTTGAAAAGTGATATAAAAAATGCCTTGCCAGAATAATAATATCAAAACCTCTTTCCCGTAAGGGGGGAATATAAATAGGCACTACATTAAGTCGATAATATAAATCCCTTCTAAAGGTGTTTTTCTGTATCATACTTTGTATATCTCTATGGGTAGCAGAGATAATTCTGGGGTTTACCTTTATGGTGGTGGTCCCACCCACCCGAGTTATTTCCTTTTCTTCTAAGGCCCTTAGTAGTTTTACCTGCATGGAAAAATCTAAATCTCCTATTTCATCTAAGAATAGGGTACCCTGGCTGGCAATTTCAAATTTGCCCTTTTTCCCTGTAGAACTGGCTCCAGTAAAGGATCCCTTTTCATATCCAAATAGCTCGCTTTCTATTAGAGATTCAGGGATAGCACCGCAATTTATTGGTATGAATATATCATTTTTACGGTGGCTAAGGGTGTGAATTGCCCTTGCAAAGATTTCTTTTCCCGTACCTGTTTCTCCTATAAGCATTACCGAAACATCTTTTTCTGCAACCTGGATGGCCTGTTGACGAGCATAAACAAGGGCTTCACTTTCTCCCACGATATCATCAAATGTAATAAGATTTTTATCCTTTTCTGATCGAAAAACAGATTCCTTCATTTTATTAAAGTCGGTAAGTGTTAAAATGGTATCTTTTTTGCTGCCATCATTTAATTTTATTGGGTTAGAGTTAATAATAAAGTTAAAGCCATTTAAGGATACAGGCCCTATCTCCCCTGAAAAGTCTATTTTTTCTAAGGCTTGAAAGGTCTCTCTGCCTAATATTTTTTCTATAGATGGTAGCTTATCCGGGTTTAATGCTAATTTTTCATTAAGACATTTATTAGTGTTTAGGATTTTTTTATTTTTATTAAATATTATAATACCTTCATTTAATGAGTTAATAAGGGTGATAAGTTCTGCCGATCGGTATTGCAATTGAATTCCTATATCTTTTTCATTTAAAATAGTAGAAATAATATGGCTCAATTGATTTTGCAGATTTAAAAAGTCTCCCTGATTACTTAGGAGATAATTTTTAACCCTTTCATCAAAGGCACACATACCAAGTACTCCTATAATATCTTGATTGAAGGTAATAGGCATACAAAGTTCAATTAGTTCTTTACAGTCTTCTCGATTATAACAATTTAGGCAAATACTGTCCTTTCTAGGATTTTCAATAAAGTATTGATGACCAGTGATAAGGCATTGGTGAAAGGCAGAGTTCTTAGGGGCGGCTTTTCCTATATTGATATCCCTTGGATTGGTGGAAACTATTCTTTGTAGGTTTTGATCCACAATAGTGATGTCAATATCTATTATTGCATGGATAGATTCTATTATATGGTGAAGTTCAGAGCTGATACTTTTTAACAAACTCACCAAAACCCCTCCCCCAGGTTTTATTTACAATTATTTTATCATTTATCAGATAAATCCGCAATTTTATCAAGGATGATAAATATATTATTATAAATGAAAAATTCTCCATATTTATATGTTTAGTGGGGTACAACTATAAGTTTACAAATAATCCTATTATATTTTATCAAAAACGATAAATGATAAAAAATAACTATTTAAGAAATCTTTACAATCTATTATTTAAAGGGGGATAGAAGGTCTTTGTTTAGAAAAAAGTCTTGGTATAAATATTGCATTAATAATTAAAATAAGGTTTTTATAAAATTAATGGGGGTGGCCAGGTGATAGATTATCTGAATATAATTGAAATTATAAAAAGTCAGGTAAAACCAGCTTGGGGATGCACAGAGCCAGGGGCTGTTGCCTATGGGGTAGCTAGGGCAAAGGAGATCTTAGGGGAGAAGGTAGAAGAATTAAAAATTATTACCGATAAGAATATTTTAAAAAATGCTTTAGTGGTGGGGATACCAGGCACCGAGGAGGAGGGCATAATCTTTGCAGCGGCCCTTTCATTAGTAATGGGCAAATCAGAATATGAACTGGAGGTACTAAAAGGCATCACCATAGAGGATATTAATTTAGCCCAAGAAATTGTGGACTTAAAGATAATTTCACTAGACTATGATAAATCCAAAGAGAATCTATACATAAATATAGAAGCTAAAGGGAAAAGCCAGACTTCCACTGTCCTTATTGAAAACTCCCATACCAATATTGTACTAGAGAAGAAGAATCAAGAAATATTATTTAATAAAAATCAATTTCTAGATCGAAAAATGGAGATGGCTCAAGAAAAAAGTGAAATAAAATATGAAGTGAAAAAGTATTCCTTTGATGAATTATTTGATTTTGTAGATAGGGTAGATATAAAATATATTGAATTTATCCAAGATGGAATGAAAATGAATATGACTATGGCAGAAGTAGGGTTATCTGGCGAACTAAAAACTGGGATGGGTATTGAATTTTATAATAAGTCTGATGATATGGTTGCTAGAGCAAAGGCTTATACTATAGCTGCCTCTGAAGCTAGAATGACAGGTTTTCCCTTGCCAGTAATGAGTAGTGCTGGCTCTGGCAATCATGGCTTGGTAGCAATTATACCTGCCACATATATAGGGGAGGCATTGAACCTTCCACAGGAAAGGATAATGAGAGCTATAACCCTTAGTCATTTAATAACCATTTATGTAAAGGCCCAGATTGGATCCTTATCACCAGTCTGCGGTTGTGGTGTTGCAGCAGGTATTGGCTGTGCTGCTGCACTGACTTACTTAAATGGGGGAAATAGAAAGCAAATAAAAATTGCTATTAATAATATGATAGGTGGATTAACGGGAATGGTCTGTGATGGGGCAAAGTTTGGCTGTGCTTATAAGCTAGGAATTTCAGTAACAGCTGCAGCTGATGCTTCATTTATGGCATTAGAAGATATAGAGATTCCACCTAGTAATGGAATAATAGGGGATAGTCCAGAACAATCCATAAGAAACCTTACTAGACTTTCTATTGCAGGAATGAAGGCTGTGGACCAGACAATTTTAGGAATCATGCTGGAAAAATTTAAATAATAATGGGAATGTATAATCCATTTAAAAAAGATATGTATATAAATCTTATTGTTATAATATAAATATATTAGGACAATGGCTAAGATGGGGTGATTAAATGGGTTTGGAAATGGAAGTTATTATAGCCTATGGCTTTGGCTTGATACTTCTATATATAGTGGGCTATGGATTGTATAAAGTTTTTAGCAAACCTCTAAAATGGATAGGCATTTTATTATTTAATGGATTAATAGGGGGAGTTATATTATTAGTTATAAATCTCTTAGGGAAGCTTATAGATTTCTCTATTGCGATAAATCCCATGACCGCATTGATAGTGGGGTTATTAGGAATCCCGGGTATAATTTTGATAATATTAGTAAGGGGAATATTATAAAACTGGCTCTCTATGGGCCAGTTTTTTTATCTACATAGAATAAAATACAGAATAAATCAAAAGATAAAGAAAAATGTCATATTTGGTAATTAAAAGATTATTGGAAATTTATTTAAAATGTTTTAGTATTAATGTAATAGGGTAATTAAAAGAATATAAAATAAATTAGGAGGGAGAAATATGTCCAGATTAAATAGAGGTGATTTTTGGCAGGGTATGTTCTTAGGTGGTTTAGTAGGTGGCATTGTTGGACTACTATTTGCACCTCAATCGGGGAAAGAGACAAGAAAAATTTTAAAAGAGAAGGGCCAAGATCTACAGGAAAACATAGTAGAAAAGGGAGATTTAGCCTTACATCAATTAGAGGAATATAAAGAGGAAATGATAGATAAAATAGAGAAAACCAAGGGTGTTCTTAAGGAAAAGCTTGATGAAACATTGGATCTTACCCAGGATAAGATAGAGGTTATTAAAGAAAAGTCCAAGGACATTAAGGAAAAGATTGCAAAGGGCAAAGAAAAGTTGGAAGAACAGGCAGAGGAGATTATTGAGGAAATAGAAGAAGAAATAGAGGAAATTATTGAGGAAGAAAGTGGAGAAGTAGAAGAATAAACTTAGGGCACTTTATAGTGCCCATTAAAATGATAAGGGGGAAAAAGAATGTTAGTAGAATTATGGCAGGTGGGAGTTTTTATTGTTGCATTAAGCTTTTTAGCTATAACCATATATCTAATAGGTGTGCTACAGGGACTTAGCAGAACAATGGAGCAATTAAGGGCAGTAGTTGGTGCCAATCAGGATAACATTCGTTCTATTACAAAGGAATTAACAGAGATTAGCAAGAATGCCACCTCCATTACTAAGGATATAGCAAAGGATATGGATAATATAAATGCTATGGTAGAATCTTTAAATAATACCACCCAAATGGTGGAGGAAACAGTTCAATTAAGTAGGGATAATGTTATTTTACCTATTATGGGTTTGGTGAATTTAAGTCAAGGAGTAAAAGTAGCAAGGGATAAATTCCGAAAAAATAAAAAGTAAGGTAGCACCCCGTCGTGTAAGTGTAGGGAATGACGCCCTCGTCGTTTTGTAATTCCAGTCGCAGAGGTTGGGTTCCACCCCAATCCGTCTTAGGATTCTATGTCCTATTAGTGTAGAATATAGCAATTGCACCCGCAATGTAGGTGGTAGGTAACGGCGTCCTCGTCGTTCCGAAAAAGATCATTAGACAATAATAAGGGAGGAAGTCATATGATTTTAAACATTAAAGATCAATTTGATGAAGAAAAAGGCAGATGGCTTATTGAGTTAGAGGGGGAAGCGGATGTTTATACAGTAAATAATTTTAAAGAAAGAATGCATCAATTGTTAGATGAAAAAATGGCAGATGTTGAAATAGATGGGACTTCCCTACAATATATAGATAGTATAGGCTTAGGGGCCCTTATAGGATTGAGGGGAAGGATGGCAGATCAAGAAAAAGTACTTATAATAAAAAATATTCAGCCCAATGTTAGAAAACTTTTAAATATAACGGGGTTGGATAAAATTTTCATTATAGAGCAGGAGGATTAAAATGAAGGGAAACAACACAATTTATAAAGAGGAAAACAATGTAGAAGTCAGGGACATCATATCCCTCAATTTACCTAATGCACCGGAATATGTAAGCATTGCCCGACTGACTCTTTCAGGCATAGCAAGCCGAATGGGATTTAATATAGAAGATATTGAGGATTTAAAGGTTGCTGTTGCTGAGGCCTGTACTAATGCTATAAAACATGGATGTGGAAAGGATAGAAATTATTCTATAGAATTTTTAGTCTTAAAGGATAAACTCAGAATAGAAATAATAGACGGTGGGAAAGGCTTTGATTATAAAAAGGTAAAAGAGCCAGACCTTACTAAACCCAGGGAAGGAGGATTAGGACTCTATATAATTAAGACCCTAATGGATGAAGTACAGATATTTAATAATCAAAAGAACTGTGGCACGAGAATTATAATGAGCAAGAATCTGGGGGAATCCTAAATGACAAAGGAAACAATGGTAAAGGGGAAGACATCCCAAGAAAAAATAGATATTAATAAGCTTTTTGAAGAATATGCAAAAACAAAGGATATAAACATAAGAAATCAATTAATTGAAAAATTCATTTATATTCCGGAAATATTATCAAAAAAATATATAAATAAAGGAACAGATTATGAGGATATATTTCAAGTAGCAAGTATGGGCTTAATCTTTGCTATAGAAAGATTTGATCTTTCTAGAGGCTTTGAGTTTGCAAGTTTTGCCACCCCTACAATAATAGGAGAGATAAAAAAACATTTTAGAGATAAAGAATGGTTAATTCGTGCACCTAGAAGAATTCAGAATCTTTCTAAGAAAATAAATATAGCTAAAGTAGAATTACAACAAAAATTATTAAAAACTCCTACAATAAAAGATATAGCAGAATATTTAAATGTTACCACCGAAGAAGTAATAGAGGCAATGGAGGGCAGTTATGCCTATTCACCCAAATCCTTAGATATGACCTACAAGGTTCACTCAGATGATAAGGAATTGTCACTAATAGATATGATTGGGGAAACAGATAAAAATATCGAAGGTATAGATAATAAAGATTTTTTATTAAAAACAATGGATAAATTAAATGAAACAGAAAAGATAATAGTTAAGGATAGATTTTATAATATGAAAACCCAAAGTGAAATAGCTAATAAGCTAGGGGTTTCTCAAATGACAATTTCCCGCTTAGAAAAAAAGATTATAGCCAAGTTTAAAAAAGAATTGTATAAATAAAAAAATAAAGGAAGATACTAAAGAAAAAGTCCTTGCAAAAAAACAGATATGGTGATATTATCTTTAAGCTAGCCTTTTTTCAGGCTAGAAAAAAATTTTAATCATAACAAGAAAAAACTTATTGACAAAGCAAAAAAACTCTAGTATAGTAATAAAGGTCGCTCAAAAAAGGGCGAACATAAGGAAGCTCAAGCTCATTACATTTGCTTGAGTAAGTCACTTGTAACAAATCAAAGATTT
>DUPX01000122.1 GCA_012838085.1 Eubacteriaceae bacterium | reverse complement strand
TTCCTTAGCTGTAGTCCCTATTGACCCATTTTGAGCCATTATGGCATTTAACTGGGTAAATTCACCATCAAAACTCCCTGGAAAAATAACAAAGTAAATAACCCCGCCTAAAAATATTAAAATTGAAGGTCCAAAGTAAATTAATAGATATTTCTTAAAATTCCCCTTAAAATTTGGTTTAAGATATAGATCTTTAAAACCTTCTCGGGTAATAACTCTAGTTAAAAGATTAGCCAAGGTAGGAGCAAACATAGCTACAGCCAGAATTGTAACAGAATAGCTATCTCCATAGGTTAACCCTTTCATAGGTATTGTTAGGAATAATGCCCATCCGATAAGTATTGAAAATAAAACAAATAAAATAAGCCGCCTTTTTGTAATAACATTTAGTTGTTCCTTAATAATAATCACTCCCTGGATAAAAGTTTAAGATAATACTCTCATAGCAAGGCATCTGATTTAAGATGTTTCTACATTATTACTCTACTTTCCTTTTATTCCCTATACTTCCGGAAATAAATCTGTAGTAAGATATTTTAATCCACTGTCGTTTAGCAATAATACTATATTTTTACCCTTTTCCTTCCCTTCCAGTAATTTTAATGCTGCTCGGACATTGGCACCTGATGAGAAGCCTACAAAGGTTCCTTCATATTTTGCCAAATCCCTTGCTGTTTCAATAGCTTCCTGGTCAGTTATCTGAATTATACCATCAATTAAAGACTTATCTATTAATGGGAGGTCCATGCTATATCCTCCTCCCTGGATTTTATGGGCGCCATCTGTGATTTTACTGCCAGAATAAAGGGCTGCATTGGCAGGTTCTACTAAATAGCATCTGATATCTTTATTATGGTCCTTTAATCCTAAGGAACAGCCTTGGAAGGTGCTTCCACTACCTACAAAATCTACAAATACATCAATATTACCTTCACATTGGTCCCACATTTCTTCTGCAGTATGTAGTTTATGGGCATTAACTGTGGATATCAAGTTAAATTGATCTGCCCGAAAGGCCCCCCGCTCCTTGGTTATTTTATTTGCCACCTCTTCTACCAATGCTAAATCTGCACCGGAGACTTGCCCTTTGATGGAGTCAGGATTTTGGTCTACCAGTATTACCTCAGCCCCTAATGCCTCCATCATTCTAGCCCGTTCTGTTGAGTTGCCCTTAGACATACAGGCCACAAAATGATAGCCTTTAACACCGCATACTAGTGCAAGTCCTGTACCTGTATTTCCACTAGTTAATTCTACAACATCTTGTCCCTTTTTCAATAATCCTGCAGCCTCTGCTTCCTCTATCATTTGCAATGCGATTCTGTCCTTCTTACTAAATCCTGGGTTTAAATACTCTAACTTTGCATATATATTACCTTCCACCCCATAATGCTTTGTGATACGAGATAGATGTAGCATCTGGGTATTGCCAATAGCCTTATCAATACCTTTAAGTATTTTTGACATAGCACTCCTCCTAATGTTTATTGGATAATTACAATATGGTTAATTTTGCTTATATATTTCTACAGTATTCTCTATATCCCTTTATATTTTTAAAATCTTATATAGAATACCTTATTTGCAATAGGTATTGGTTATTATTTATGCTTAAGTCTAAAATACAATGATAAATAAAAATCTACTATATATGTATTTCTACAATAAATTAGAGCCTATAAAAAATACTAGGCTCAAGAGAGCTTCTCCATTCCTATTTATTGTGGTAATAAACATAATTATAGAGAGGCCCCTTGAGCCTTTTTATATTTTAATAATATTCTGTTTAATTATATAACTAGCCTA
>DUPX01000121.1 GCA_012838085.1 Eubacteriaceae bacterium | reverse complement strand
AGCTTACCTAAATTTAGGGAATCTATTTTATGAGGATAAGAAATATAGTAAGGCATTAAAGTATTATATTGCTGCATTAAGTCATAAGGGAGAAAACTTTATTATTTATTTTAATATAGGGACTTGTTTATTAAAGATGAAAAGACCTACTAAAGCTATCTCTTATTTATTAAAGTCTTTAGAATTAAAACCAACCCATTTAGAAACTAATATTAACTTGGCTAAGGCTTTTTATGAGAATAATAATTTTAAAAAGTCTTTTATTTATTTCAATACTGCATTAGCCATAGATGGGGATAATAATATTGCTAAAATAGGATATAAAAAATCTTGGAAAAACCTAGCCTAAATAAAATTGGGATATCCAGTAGATATCCCAGTATTACTAATTATTTTGTTCTTCTAATTTTAGAGCTTCATTTTCTTTATTATTTACTATTGAGGTCATAATGCAATTTCCTTGGAAAGTAGCTCCTTCATCTATAATAAATTTATCAACTTCTATATCCCCTATCATTATAGCAGTTGATGTTAGTTTTAATTGGCCTGTTACATATAGGTTGCCAGTTATTTTTCCCGACATATGCACGTTTGTTGCCTTAACAAGACCTTCTATGACGGCTGTTTCACCTATAACTAAATTGCCTTCTACCGTTAATTCACCCTTCAAATAGCCTTCAATGCGAACTGAACCACTAGCGTTTACATTACCATTCACATTAAAATTTTTACCTAGTATTGCTTCCACCTTGTCATATTTTTCAACAACTTCCTGTTTTTTAAACATATTTTCCCCCCTTAAAATTATTATTTTCCTAAATATTTCATAGGATCAACCGGATTATCATTAACACGAATTTCAAAATGGACATGGGGACCAGTACTATTACCCGAATTACCTAGTTTTGCAATTGGCTGCCCTTTTTCTACCTGCTGACCTGCCTTCACCAGAAGGGATGAATTATGTCCATACAAAGTGGTAAATCCATATCCATGGGATATTATTACAGTATAACCTAAGCCACTTCTCCAACCAGCATATGCAACTTTTCCTTTGCCAGCTGCCTTTATTATAGAACCATAGCTATTGGCAATATCCACTCCTTTATGAAAGGTTGAGGCCCCCCTTTTGGGAGCTTTTCTAATTCCAAAAGTGGAGGTTATACGTCCTCTATTGGGCCATTGGGTTGGACGGGCAGCAAGATAATTTAATTGATCTACCACATCTGTTTTTAAAGAATTAAAATTATTTTCTTCAATGGAAAGACTTTCTTCTATTTTATTTAGATTAATCTTTATTTCCATTAGGGTATTGCTTTGGTCATATTCTGAGGACTTATCAGGTTTACGCTGAAATAAACTACCTCTGCTGATATTTCTTATACTTTTATCTTCTTGTGTTTGAGCGTGGGAAATTTCCTTTATATCCTTATCATTCTCTGCTTCTAAACCAACTAAACTTTTAACCTCTTTCTCTAATTCATTAAGGTGATTTATTTTTTCTTTTATATCTTGGGTATATTTTTTCAACTCATCAATTTGAAGTTTTTGTTTATCATTGATAATTTCAAGGCTATGTATATTTTTAATATTTTTGGCATAATCCTTTTTCAAAGTTATAAAGGAATGGATGAAAAAGCATGAAATTACAAGAAGGGATGCTAATATGTAAGTTAAAGCTTTGAAGAAACATTTAGGGAGATTATAGGTTTTAATTTTATCTTCGTTATTAGGAATCATCATAAAGGTATAAGCAGATTTGTAATTATGTTTCCCCTTTTTCATGACTAATCCTCCTTT
>DUPX01000120.1 GCA_012838085.1 Eubacteriaceae bacterium | reverse complement strand
CTTTATATATGGCCCGGTAGTTCAGATGGTTAGAACGCTAGCCTGTCACGCTAGAGGCCGAGGGTTCGAGTCCCTTCCAGGTCGCCATTTTTTTATCCGGGAATTGACGCCGGTTCGGCAGATTCCCGCAAGGTTCAGGCAAAGCAGGCCGGAACCCGCAAGTCGCGCAAGAGTATCGCGCCTCGGTAGCTCAGTCGGTAGAGCAGAGGACTGAAAATCCTCGTGTCGGTGGTTCGATTCCGCCTCTGGGCACCATCATTTGCTGGCATAGCTCAATTGGTAGAGCAGCTGACTTGTAATCAGCAGGTTGGGGGTTCAAGTCCTCTTGCCAGCTCCATTTTTTTGCATTTTTTCATAACAATATTTTCTTTTAGATAATTTCTTCTTCTAAAACCTTCAAAAGTAATCTTATAGCATTTTCTACATCATTAAGATCAACCATTTCACCAGAACTATGTATATATCTTGTGGGTATAGATAATACTCCAGTGGGAATTCCACCTCTAGTTAAGTAAATAGCGCCTGCATCTGTTCCTCCCTCTTCTAAAACTTCCAGTTGATAGGGAATATTAGATTCCTCCGCCACTGTAGTTAATAGTTCTTTTACCTTAGGATGGGTTATTATAGATGAATCAAAAACTTTAATTCCCGGTCCTTTACCTAATGATATAGCCATTGTCTTTCCCTTAGGTGTATCCCCAGTTTTTGTAACATCAACAACTATACCCATATCAGGATTAATACTATAAGTTGATATTTGAGCACCCCTTTTGCCTAATTCTTCCTGAACAGTAAAAACAAAATAAAGTTCATTTTTATATTTATTTATTCTCTTTAATACCTCTATTAAAATATAGCAGCCTATCCTATTGTCCATTGCTTTAGAGAAACCTCTATGGTTATTTATAACTAAGGGTCCGTATAAAGTTCCAACATCACCTATTGATACTATTTTTGCCGCATCCTCTTTATTATTTACACCTATATCTATGAATAAATTTCCCATACTTACTTTTTCATCTTTATCTAATGATTCACTGAAAATAACTCCTATTATTCCATTTTTAAATACCACCCTTTGTCCCTGTATTAAATCAGCGGATACTCCTCCAATATTTGAAAACCTTAGATATCCCTCTTGGTCTATGTGGGTTATAATTAGACCTATTTCATCCATATGGGCTGAAATCATAATTTTCTTCCCAATTCCCTTTTTATATGCAATAAGATTTCCCATAACATCCCTATATAAATTGTCTACATAAGCTTTTATATTATCCTCAATTAACATACTAATATTTTCTTCGTTACCTGAGGGACCAAATGCATTTAATAATTCTCTTAATAGCAAAGCCTTCTCATTATTCATAAAGTGTCTTCCTTTCAATATTTTCTAGAAATAACTCTACCAACTTAATACAGTTTAAAAAATCATTTCTATCCATTACAGAAACTGGAGAATGGATATATCTACAAGGTATAGATATGGCCCCTGTTCTAATTCCTTCCTTAGTTAAATGTATAACTCCTGATTCATTGCCTCCAAATGTTGTTTTTTTCCATTGGACTGGTATATTGTTATCAATACCTATTCTATACAAGGCCTTAGCTATACCCTTATCAGAATAAGAAGCAGAGTCCATTATAGATATTGCAGGACCATTTCCCAATATTGTTGCATATTCACTAGGTGCAGTACCTGGAACGTCTGAACAAGTAGTCCCTTCAATTACCAACCCAATATCTGGATTAACATTAAAGGCAGCAACTTTAGCACCCCTTAATCCAATTTCCTCCTGTACCGTAAAAACAGTATAAAGAGAAAAATCATACCTCCTATCCAGCATATTAATTAATATAGCACAACCTACCCTATCGTCTAATGCTTTTGCCTTAATAAGATTGGTACCGAGTTTTTCATATTTAGTGTTAAACCCAATATAGTCACCTATCTTAATTAGCCTTTCAGTTTCTTCTTTAGTGGAAGTACCTATATCTATATATAAATCCTTAATTTTTAACGATTTATTCTTTTCTTCCTCCTCTAATAGATGAACTGCCTTTGTTCCTATTACACCAGTTACTAAATTGTCCCCAATTAAAACTACCTTAGAGAGCAATATTCTAGGATCTAATCCACCTACAGATTTAAATTTTATAAGGCCATACTTATCAATATTACTTACTATAAGTCCAACCTCATCCATATGTGCACAAAGCATTACTCTTTTATTAGGGTTTTTTATTCCACTATTATAAGCTATTATATTCCCTATTTTATCTATGTATATATGGTCGGCTTTTTTTGATATTTCCTCAATAATCATATTACGTACTTTCTGTTCTCCGCCAGATACACCTATAGTTTCAGTAAGTTTCTTTAAAAGCATAGCCACTCCTCCAAATCCATTCCTCTTAAGCCTTCTATAAAAAGAGCTAATAACTTACTTGTAAATAATAAATCTTTTATATTTAGCATCTCAACAGAAGTATGCATATATCTTAAAGGTATTGATAGAAGTCCTGTTGGTACACCACTACGAGTTACCTGCATAGCCCAGGCATCAGTTCCGGAAGAACTTGGATTTACTTCCAACTGATAGGGAATGTTATTTTTTTCTGCAATTTCAACTAATTTTTTATAAATCTTAGGATGGATATTTGCCCCCAAAGCAATTCCAGGACCTTTGCCTAACTCAATTGTATCTTCCTCGGATATATCTGGGGTTTTGCCATGCCCTACATCTATAGCTATTCCTATATCAGGAATTATGTTATAGGTACTTGTTATTGCTCCTCTTAATCCAACCTCCTCTTGAACAGTGGCTACAAAATATATATCTAAATCATGTTGTAATTCTTTTAAATAATTCATGCATTGTATCATTGTTGCAATACCTGCACGATTATCTAGTGCTTTTCCAGCAACATTATTTCCGGCTAAGTGTACAAACTTTCTATTAATAGTAATAAAATCACCTATATTAATATATTTCTTAACCTGATTTTCTGTTAAACCCACATCAATATATAAGTCTTCTATTCTTATAGACTTTTTGTGCTCATCACTTTTTTGTAAGTGGGGCGGTTTAGCTCCTATTATTCCCAATATATCCTTTTTACCGTGAACAATAACTTCTTGAGCTAATAATGTCCTAACATCTATTCCCCCTATTTTTATGAAATGTAAAAACCCTTCTTTGTTTATACCCTTCACCATTAATCCTATCTCATCCATATGAGCAGCTATCATAATCTTCTTATTTTCTACCCCACCTTTACCTTTTTTGAAGGCTATAATATTACCTAATCTGTCCTTTGTTACTTTATCAAAAATCTTATTTAATAATTCTCCAACATAGTTTGCTACATTGACTTCCCCTCCTGAAACCCCTGATAAGTTACATAGTTTCTCCAACACTTCTATTACTTCCACTTTTTTCTCCTTTATCTGATAATTTTAATTTATGCCTATTTTTTGTCCTTAAAAAACAACCCTATTTCCTTTTGTGAGCTTTCTATAGAGTCAGATCCGTGGATTATATTAAAGGTTTTATTATTTCCATATTTCCCCCTTATGGAACCTAATTCTGCTTCTAAAGGATCTGTTGAGCCAATTAATTTCCTCATCCCCTTAATAACATTTACTCCACTAACCACCATTATAATACATTTACCAGAGCTCATATAATCTAATAGTTCTGGATAAAATTTTTTATCTTTATGGGCTTCATAATGTATAGACAATTCTTCCCTAGATAATCTTTTCATTTTAATTTCCTCAATAGTATATCCCTTATCCTCAATCATCCCTATAATTTTTCCTGCAAGTTTTCTTTTAACACCATCAGGTTTTATAATTATCAATGTTTTTTCCAAAATTCTTCCTCCTTTATAAATTGTAAAGAAAAATAGTGATACGCAAAATTAGCATATCACCAAAAATAAAAGTCTCAATTTTATTATGTGAGGTTATTAATATATTTTCCATTTATATTATAAATATACTAATTTTTTTGCTATCTTACTTAAATAGCTTTCCAAATACATCCCCTAGAGTTAAATCATCGTCTTCTTTATATACTGTTTCATTTAATTCTATCTTTTTTATAGGTTTATCTTGGAAAGATATCATGCTTAGCCCTATTTTTTTCTTTTCTTTATCCATATCTATTATTTCAGTTTCAACTTCCTGGCCTATTGATAGATGTTCTTCTACATTATCTATATTTTCAAAGGATATTTGTGATTTATGGATAAGACCTTCTACTCCTTTGATAATTTCAGCAAATGCACCAAAAGAAGTTGTTTTTACTATTTTAACATTCACCTTATCTCCAATTGAATATAATTTAAATACCTTTTCCCATGGATTCTCCACAAGATGTTTCAAACTAAGTTTTATTCTTTCTTTTTCCTTATCAACTTCCATCACCATAGCTTCAATAGTATCGCCTATCGAAAGTACATCCTCAGGGTGATTCACCCTTTGCCAGGATAAATCAGATACATGTATCATGCCATCAATTCCACCTAAATCGATAAAAGCACCAAATTTCACGATACTTTTAACCTTACCTGATATTTTATCTCCCACTTCAATGGAATTAAATATCTTTTCCTTCTTTTCACTAATTTCCCTTTCCAGTACAATTTTTTGAGAAAATATAATTTTATTTCTTTCAGGATTATACTCTATTATTATACCCTTAACACTTTGTCCTACAACTGATTCAGGGTCTTTAATAAACCTAATATGATAATGGGATATTGGCATAAAAACATCTTTAATACCTATATCAACTATGAAGCCACCTTTAATACTTTTCTTTATTTTACCGCTAATAATTTCTTGATTTTCAAATATTTCATTTAGCCTTTTAGTTGCCTTTTTATCATCTACTCTTTTTTTAGATAAAGCTACATATCCTTCACCATCATTTAATGATAAAACCTCCAACTCTATTTTATCACCTATTTGAATTAAATCTTTTAAATCACTATCCTTATCCATAGTAAATTCACTTTTTATTATCTTACCATCGGATTTATATCCTATATTTACAATTATATCTTCTTCCGATATTGATATTACTTCTCCAAATACAATATCTCCTGGTTTAATTTTTACCATAGATTCTTCTATGGATTTTTCGAAATCCATCGGCATAATTTCTTCTTTGTTAAATTCATTTTCCATTTTACTAATTACCTCCTTGATTATCCAGTTGGGAGTTGATGCTCCAGCTGTAATTCCTATTTTATTGTATTTTATTAATTCTACTATAGGTAAATCCCTATATGTTTCAACATGAAAGACATTTTTACAATATTCTTTACTTATACTTACAAGTTTTTGTGTATTTGAACTATGATATCCCCCGATAACAATCATAACATCAACTTTTTTCGCTAAATTAGCTGCCTCATCTTGTCTATTTTTAGTGGCATCACAAATAGTATTAAAAATTATAATTTCTTTAGCTTTTGAAACTATACGAGAAACAATTTCTAAAAACTTCTCAAGAACTATAGTGGTCTGTGCAACTATGCATATTTTCTTATAGTTAGGAATTTTTTTTACTTGCTCAATATCATTTAATATTATTGCAGAATTATTACACCACCCATTTACCCCTATTACTTCAGGGTGTTCTTCATCTCCAATTATAATTATTTGGTAATTATCTTGATAATATCTTTCTACCTTTTTTTGAATATTTTTCACATAAGGGCAGGTGGCATCTACTAATACTAAGTTTTTTTCAGATACTTTTTCATATATATTTGGTTGTACCCCATGGGATCTTATTATAATTGTACCATCATTAATATCTTCTATTTTATCTATAGAATAAACTCCTTGGCTTTCAAGTTTTTCAATAACCTGTCTATTGTGTATTATATGGCCAAGAGTATATATATTTATCTTAGAATCTCTTATTGATTTCTCTACCATATTAATTGCATTTTGAACCCCATAACAATACCCAGCACTTTTTGCTAAATAGATTTCCATAAAATACACTCCCATAAACTGCTTTATATATTAATTCCTTATTAATTTTCTTACCTCTGACATTATGGAATAACTAATTACTCCAAGTTCTTCAACATTGATTTTTTTATTATAATATTTCTCTAAACTAATTGGTTGTCCAATATTGATATATAGCTTTCTTGTAAATTTATAATCCCCACTAATTCCTATTGGTAGGACTTGAACTTGCCCTTTTATAGCAATCATTGCTATACCTGGCTCTACATTGCCTATTTCTCCAGTTTTTACCCTTGTTCCTTCTGGGAAAATCCCTAAAACCTTTTGGGATTTAACAATTCTTAAAGCAGTTTTTATGGCCGTAATATCTGCAGCACCCCTATTTACAGGAAAAGCATGAACTTTCTTTAATAATCCCCCAAAAAACTTATTATTAAATAATTCCTTTTTTGCCATAAAATGAACCTTCCTATTAAGAAAGCATGCAACAACAATAGGATCAAGCCAATGATAGTGGTTAGAACATACAACTATACCATTTTCTTGGGGAATGTTTTCTTCCCCTTCTATATTTATTTTATATAATAATATCAATATTATTTTAAATAGGCCTTTTGCTAAACTATATAACAAACTTATTCCCCCTTTGAAATAATATTAATAAGTTGGTCTATAATTTCATCGATTGTTAAATTAGTTGTATCAATAATCTTAGCATCTGCTGCTGGTTTTAAGGGGGAAGCCTTTCTCGTGGTGTCAATATTGTCCCGCCTTATAATTTCTTTCTTTATTTCCTCAATATCTGAAGGGAATCCTTTTAAATTTAATTCTAATGCTCTTCTTCTTGCCCTTTCATCTACAGTGGCTGTTAAAAAAAACTTATAATTTGCATCTGGAAGAACATGGGTGCCAATATCCCTTCCGTCCATTACTATGCTTTTTTCCTCACCGATTTTCCTTTGTAATTTCACCATTATTTCTCTTACCTCAGCAATCTGGGCTACCTGAGAAACATTTTGGCTAATTATCGGCTCCCTAATTGCTTCCGTAATATCCTGGTTATCAATAAAAACGCTTTTTTGGTTTATTTCGATTGTTATATTTTTTGCAGTAGATATAATTAATTTTTCATCATTTAAATCTATGGCTTCCTTTAGAACTTTCCAAGTTAAGGCCCTATACATTGCACCAGTATCAAGGTATGTAATTCCCAAATTTTCCGCTAATAATTTTGCTATTGTACTTTTACCAGCACCAGCTGGACCATCTATTGCAATTTGTATTATCATTTTTCAATAAATAACCTCCTACTATTTTAATTTAGCTATCAAGGCAATATATATAGTTTTTGCAATACAATATTTGCCTAAAAAGTATTTTTACAAATCTTTTAATTCATAAAAAGAGCAAGCTAAGCTTGCTATCACTAAACCTTATTTTATATTATAAGTCAATATTTTGTATAACTCAACTCTTTTTATCTATCCATCTACTTCTAATGATTGATTAATAATAGTTTGAAATAAATAAATTATATTATTATTAATTTTAAATTTTTCACCTTTTTCAGGGGATATAATATTATCACTAGTATCATAAACTTGAATATTAATTCCTTCATTATAATTTAATCCATATGCTTCTATAACATCTCCATTAAAGACTACAATTTTTAATATATCATCATTTATAATATAATCTTCAGTTATTTCACCATTTTTTAATATTGGTAGATTTTTATAGCGGTCAAATTTATCTATTTTAATTTCCACCCAACCCCTTGGATTATTAATATCACTTACTTCCATTGGAATTATATTGCTATTATTGGAACCTATAATTGATTTTACTGCATTATTAGCAAGGAAAATTTGAATACAAACTATTAGAGATATTCCCAATATACAAGCCTTAAATATAATATTATCTATATTATTGATAGATTGGATTTTATTTAATATTCTTTTAATAAAACAAACCATTACTATACTCCTACCACTATTTTATCAAGTTTATGATATGCAAAAAAGCCTAATTTAATACAAATTTATTAACAATTCATTCCTGCTATATAGCCAGTTGAAAAAGCTATTTGAAGATTATACCCACCTGTAAGGGCATCTACATCTATTATCTCTCCTGCAAAAAATAAACCTTTAATAATTTTAGATTCCATTGTAGATGGATTAATCTCCCTAGTGTCTACTCCACCAGATGTAATTATAGCTTCTTCTATGGGTCTTAGATCGTCAACTGTAAAATATAAATTTTGAATTAGTTTAACCAGATTTAGCCTTTCTTCTTTTGTTATTTGGTGGACAAACTTATTTTCATTAATATTTGAGAGGTTTATTATTACGGGTATTAATTTGCTGGGCAATAAATCTTTTAGTGAGTTTTTAAATTGCCTTCTAATATTCTTGGCAAAGTCCCTTTGTAATCTTAAATCTAGCTGTCCTTCAGTAAGGGCAGGCTTTAAATTTATAGAAATAGAATATTGATTATAAGGGGGTATCATATCAGCACTTAATTTAAGAATTGTTGGACCAGATATTCCATAATGAGTAAATATCATTTCCCCAAATTCTTTCTTTACTAGAACATTCTTTTTAAACAAAGCTACTTCTACATTTTTCAAAGATAAGCCCTGTAATTCTCTAATCCAAGATTTATTAACCACAATAGGTACTAGCGAAGGAAAAGGTCTAATTATATTATGGCCTAATTCTTTAACCATATTTAAACCCTCACCAGTTGAACCTGTTTTTGGGTAAGAAAGGCCTCCTGTTGCTATTATAACCTTATCAGCCTTTATCCTTTCTCCTGTAGAAAGAATTATTCCCTTTATACTTTTTTCTTTATCTATTAAAATATTTTTAATATTTCTATTTAAGTGAATATTAGCCTTATTTTCCTCCATAAACCTGCATAAGGCTTTAATTATATCACTAGATTTATCAGATTCAGGAAATACCCTATTTCCCCTTTCTATTTTTGATTTTACTCCTAGATTACTAAAAAAATTAATTAAATCAGTGTTTGTAAAACTATAAAGGGAACTATATAAAAAATAGGGATTTCTTTTTATATTTTCAATAATAATTTCAATATCTGAGGCATTTGTAAAATTACATCTTCCCTTACCAGTTATAAAAAGTTTTTTACCTAATCTCTCATTTTTTTCATAAAGATGAACATCTTTATTCCTAGAAGCTGCATACCCAGCAGCTATCATTCCCGATGGGCCTCCACCTATAATCACTACTTTATCCTTCATATCAATACTCCAAATTATTTAATATTTGCTAAGTGACATGTATCATTTAATTGGGTTAGCACCCAATGATCTTCTCTATAATCAATAATATTTACTGCAGTATTATCTTGTCTTATTTTTCTATAATTACTTAAATCTATATCTAACAAACCTAAAATAATTGTTTTTATAGTAACACCATGGGAAACTAATACTATATTTTTATTTTTATGTTTATTAATAATATTCATAATAGATTTCATAGCCCTTTCCTGCACCTGTATTAATGTTTCAGCCTGAGGAATTTGAACAGTATGGGGAGAATTTTCCCATGAATTATAATGATCCCGAAATTTTAATTTAATATCATCAATTGTTAGTCCTTCCCATAACCCAAAATCCATCTCACGAAGTTCCGGTAAAATAAGAACAGGTTTATTAATATTATCACCTATAATTTTAGCAGTTTTATATGCCCTTGATAAATCACTGGAATAAATATAATCTATTTTTTCCTTTGCTAATCTCTCTGCTAAATACTTCCCCTGTAATTTACCATTTTCAGTTAAAGCAATGTTTTGTATTCCTTGAGCTCTTTTTTCCCTATTCCATAAGGTTTCTCCATGTCTAATTATGAATAATCTTGTCATATGTAACCTCCTGAATAATTATATAACAATTATATCATGAAAAAAAATAATAATCCTATGGCTTTAAAGCCATAGGATATTATTCTACCTTATTAGTATATATTTCATAACGTTCCCAAATGCTTTCTAGGTCCTCAAACTTCTTTGTTATATATTCCCTTTTACCCATACCAATTGAAACAATTAAGGCATTCATAAGGCTTAAAGGTACAACAAGAGAATCCACGAAAGACACCATATTACTTCGTGCAATCAATTTATAGTCAGATAATTCAATTAAAGGAGACAAATCACTATCAGTTATAGCTATTATCTTGGCATCTTTTTCCTTTACAAATTTTAATATCTGTGTTGTCTTACTGGAATATCTTGGAAAACTAATTCCGATTATAATGTCCTCCTTTGTGATATGTATAAGTTGTTCATAGATATCACTTACACCATGTCTCACGACCCTTACATTATCTAATATTAAATTTAAATAAAAACCAAGAAATTCTGCTAAAATTGTTGAAGTTCTAAATCCAATTATATAAATATTCCTTGCCCTATTAATAACTTCTGCTATCTTTGAAAATTCTTCTCTATCCAGCTCATTTATTATAGCTTGAATATTGTCTATATCAGATTTTATAACATCTTCAATAATAGACTCTTGAGTGATTTGCCTATTTGATATCTCTAATCTTTGTACAGTAGTTAACTTAGTTTTTATTAGTTCTTGTAATGCTTTTTGTAATTTAGGATAACCACTATAACCAAGAGCATTAGCAAACCTGACTACAGTAGATTCGCTAACATTTACAATCTCCCCAAGTATTGAAGCAGTCATAAATGCTGCCTTATCATAATGATTTAATATATAATTAGCAATCATTTTTTGACTTTTGCTTAATCTATAATATTTAAGTTTTATTTTTTCCATTACATTAACATCACTTTTATATTTTTTTATGTTTTTTTCTGTCACAGACTTATCTCCTTTAAAATAGAAAATTGCATAAGATAAATATTAAATAGAGATTGCCTTAATACAACTTCCTATATATTATTTCAGTTAAAAACTCAATTATACTAGACCTATTCCCATGTTAAAAGCCTTTATATTTAAATCTTCCGTACCCTTTGGTACCCTATTAAGAATTGCTTTCCTTAGCATTTCTTCATCTACTAGCTTTGTGATTTTATTGAAAGCTCCTAGGGCTACTATATTGGCAACCATAGGTTTTTTCAAAACATCATTAGTGGTGGACATAATAGGAACTTGATACAACTGAAACTTATCTGAATCCTCTATCTTAACCTTATCATCTGCAATCACAATGCCGCCATCTTTTAAATCTACGATATACTTATTAAAAGCTTCCTGGGTTAATGACAAAAGAATATCTGGCTTTCTAACCTTAGGAAAATCAATTTCTCCTTCACTTATAATAACCTCTGCCCTACTAGCCCCACCCCGAGCCTCTGGACCGTATGATTGGGATTGTATAGCATTATCACCATTCATTATAGCAGCTTCCGCTAGAATAATTCCCATTAAGATTATTCCCTGACCAC
Source organism: Eubacteriaceae bacterium (assembly GCA_012838085.1). Taxonomy (GTDB): domain Bacteria; phylum Bacillota; class Clostridia; order Eubacteriales; family Garciellaceae; genus DUPX01. The sequence continues at coordinate 5,552 of DUPX01000120.1, read as the reverse complement.
CCGAACCACTTAAACGGATTTCTTTATATTTCATTACTTTTCCTCCTCTTTTAATCTATCAATAAGGTTTTGGTATTCATCAGTGTATTCAGGACGAGTTTCATTTTTTATTTCACCAATAATAATCTTTCCTTCAAGTTTTTCTGGAGGTAACTTTTCTGCTGCCTTTACATTTACAGATAATTCTTTTAATCTCTTCATCATTTCCACAGCATCCCCTATTTTATTCCTTCTACCAAAATAAGTAGGACAATCACTTACTGCTTCAATAACTGAGAAACCTTTATTTTCTAAACCTTTGACTATAGAATTAATTAAAGCCTGGGTATGATATGCTGTACCCCTGGCTACATAAGTGGCACCTGCTGCTGCTGCAACATTACAAATATTAAATACAGGGTCTATGTTTCCATAGGGTGCAGTTGTACCTAATGAAGAAGTTGGCGTAGTAGGAGAATATTGTCCGCCGGTCATGCCGTAAATATTATTATTAAACACAATTGTAGTAATATCAATATTTCTTCTGCAGGCATGAATAAAGTGATTTCCGCCTATAGCCGTAGCATCACCATCTCCTGTTATAACTATAACCTTTAATTTTGGATTAGCCATCTTAATACCTGTAGCAAAAGCTAATGCCCTCCCATGGGTTGTATGCAATGTATTAAAATCCATATAGCCGGTAGCCCTAGAAGAACATCCTATACCCGAAACAATACATACCTCATCTTGGTTATAGCCAAGCTTATCAATGGCTCTAACAACAGCATTCATAGAGGTTCCGTGGGTACATCCGGCACACCAAATATGAGGCAATTTATCCATTCTATAATACTTCTCTACTAAATTACTAGCCAATATTCTCAACCTCCTTTATTTTATCCATAATTTCATCAGGAGTGATAATTTCTCCATTAGCTTTGCCTAATAAGTGGACAACTGCATCGGATTTAATAATTCGTTCTACTTCCAATACTAGCTGACCCATATTCATTTCAGCTACAATAAAATGTTTAGCTTTCTTGCCAAGTTCTTTCAACCTTTCCTCAGGGAAGGGCCAAATTGTCATTGGTCTAAATAAGCCTACTTTTTTACCTTGACTTCTAGCTTCTTTAACAGCACTTTTGGCTGATCTTGCCACTGCTCCAAAGGATACCAAAATAATTTCAGCATCTTCAGTTAGATATTCATCAAATTCAATAATATCTTCTTTGTGCATTTCAATTTTATTTAATAATCTATTAATTTGCTTACTAGCATTTGCAGGATTAGTACTAGGGAAACCTGTCTCATCATGGGTTAATCCAGTCACATGAAATCTATAGCCTTCTCCAAAGTTAGCCATTGGAGGTATTAAATCTTCTGTATCTTCATAGGGTAAATATTTATCCTTATCAACCACAGGTTTTTTTCTATTTATTATTTCTAGTGAAGACTTATCTGGTATTTCTATTTTTTCTCTCATATGTGCCACTACTTCATCCATTAGTAGAACTACGGGTGTACGATATTTCTCAGATAGATTAAAGGCCTTTACCGCAAACATATATGCTTCCATAACTGAGGATGGCGAAATAACAATTATAGGATGGTCACCATGGGTACCCCATCTTGACTGCATAACTTCCCCTTGTGCTGGAGCAGTAGGCAATCCGGTGCTAGGCCCACCCCTTTGAACATTTACTACAACGCAAGGTATTTCCGTCATACAAGCAAATCCTAGATTTTCTTGCTTTAGAGAAAATCCTGGACCACTTGTTGCTGTCATAGATTTTAGTCCTGCTAGTGATGCCCCTATAGTTGCAGCCATACTTGCAATTTCATCTTCCATCTGAATAAATTTACCACCAACCTTAGGCAATTCTTGAGCAGAAACTTCAGCTAATTCAGTAGATGGTGTTATAGGATAGCCTGCGAAAAAACGCATTCCTGCATCTATAGCACCATAGATACATGCCTCATTTCCTTGCATTAAAAACACATTATTTTTCATCTTCTTCTCCCCCTAAATAAATTGCAAAATCTGGACAACGTAATTCACATAAGCCACAACGAGTACAAGCTTCAGGATTAACAATTTCTACCTTTCCATCCTTAATTTCTAATACATTAGTAGGACAAAAAGCAACGCATATACCACACCCCTTACACCATGCCTTGTTGACAATGACCTTGGTAGAAACTTTCTTATTCAAGTTTTCCCCCTCCTTTTGTTAAATTCAATATATTATACTTCTATAATTATAGCATGAAATCCTTCATTTCTTGCTATCTATGGTTATTTTTTGTAAATTCTAAATATTATTGCAATTAAATTTTCATTTATCAATTTAATTAATTTTTTCTATTAATATTATATTAGGTGGGTCATTTCTTTTATTAATGTAATCCATTTTAATTACACTATAATTTCTATTACTTAACCCCTTTACAAATGAAAGTACCTGTTCTAATTCCTTCTTACCTTCAAAATGACCAGAATATGCACAAATACTTATAATACCACCTGGCAACAGTATTTTTAATATCTGTTCTAAAGCTTGTAAAGTGCTTTCTCCCATAGTTGTAATATGATGATTACCACCAGGAAGATAACCTAAATTAAACATTGCTGCCTTCACATTATCTTTTATATACTTGGAAATATGCTCATGACTATCTAGTATTATTTGGACTCTCCCTAGTAGATTTTCTTTTTCTAATTTAGCTTTAGTGCTAGATATAGCTTCCGATTGTATATCAAAGCTATAAACTCTACCACTATCAGATACAAGATTAGCTAGAAATAAAGTATCATGCCCATTTCCTGCTGTTCCATCTATAACAAAATCTCCAGGTTTAACTTTGTCACTAATTATAAATTTAACAAAATCAGTCATATTATTAATTAAAATATTCTTCATTTCTTCTCCTTACTTTCCCCTACAGGGTTGGGAAAAAAACTTTTCTATATCTATATATAGGCCATTTACATCTGATTTAGAAAATCCAAATTTACTCAAATAATTATAAATATTAGTATCATCCTCTAAATAATATACTATCTTAGTGCCACTAATGTATAAGAAATATAATATAGTTCGTAGCAAGCTTTCCCCTAACCCCATTTTTCTATAATTTTCTTTCACAAAGATGTTTTTTATTATGGCTTTATTATTAATAAAGCTAAAAGACCCTAAACCCAGAATACTTTCTTCCCTTTTAATGATAAATGTAAATGGAAATTGCTTTTCAATATCCTTTTTATATATATCATTGTCTTTTAGAAAACATAAAACATCTCCAATATCCTTTTCCTTCATTTTTAAAAATTTTATCATGATAATTCCCTCTTTCCCATGTTATTAAATCTTATGACCCTTTATATTTTATCAAATTTATTATTATCAATAAAGGATATTACTCTCTTTTAAAAAGGTCAAAATATTATCCAATGATAATATTTTGACCTTTAATATTTTGACCTTTAATAACAGGATATCTTTTTTAACTAACATTCTTCCAATACTTTAAAAATTTCCTAAAGAATATATTTGGAGACTTTTTCCTTATGCTTTCTTTTATATATACATCTTTTTGAACAATTAAGCTATCTCCTATATATACTTTTATATCCCCCACAATTTGTTCTTTTATTGTTGGAGCTTGTATTTTATCAGGTATACAATATTCTATTTTCACCTTATCTTTTTCATTACTATTTACTGGTAAAATAATTTCCTCTTTACAATAAGCATTAGCATGGTCTTTTATACCATTAATAACTTGGATGCTCTTAATAAATTCATCCTTTTTAACAATTAATAATGGATGGTAATTATCATAGGCATAATCTAATATAGTTTTTGAATCTGACCATATATCATTAGAATGCAGAACCACAGAAATCAATTCCAAATCATTTTTTTTAGCAGAGGAAACAAGACATCTCCCTGCTTTATTTGTAAAACCTGTTTTTATACCATTACTTCCATCATATGTCCAAAGCATTTTATTTGTGTTTTTCAATTTTCTATCCCATTGGGAAGTAGACCAGGAGATATTTTTTTCTTTTGTAGAAACAATAGTTCTAAAACCATCCTTATTCATTCCGTAGGCTGAGATCCTTGCTAAGTCATATGCTGTTGTATAATGGTCTTCACTATCTAATCCATGAGTATTTTTAAAAGAAGTATCAAAGGCATCTAGCTCCATTGCCTTCTTATTCATCATATCAATAAACTTATCAATTCTACCTTCTCCAATATGTTCACCTATTGCATAAGATGCATCATTCCCGGATTTTAGCATAAGACCATATAGTAGCTCTTCTAAAGTAAGCTCTTCATTTTCTTCCAGCCAAATAGAAGATCCCCCTATCTCTGAAGCTTTTTTACTAACTTTTATATAATCATTCATATCACCATTCTCAAGGGCAACTATTGCAGTCATTATTTTAGTAGTACTAGCCATAGGTCTTTTTTCATTAATATTTTTTGAATATAATATTCTACCAGTTTTTTGGTCTAATACTATGGCCGATACTGCAGTTACCTCTGGTGGAATTGTAGCAATTGCTAAATTAGTAAATGTGAAAGTAGTCATTATTAATAGAATAAAGACTTTAAACATTTCCCTTTTCAATGTTTTTCACCTTCTTAAATATATAAACTAAAAAGGGCGCATTCGCCCATATTTTTTAGTCTAAATTATTAGGTGGAGCTCTGTTCTGAATTGAAACCTTGTTGATTCTTATTGCTGTTTTTTTGGGTTATTTGGTTAACCATATTCTGAAGTTCAGTCATTATTTGAGGAGCTAAATCGATAATCCTTTCAACCATAGAGTTTTGATTTACAGGTAATAATCTTATTTGACCTTGACCAACTACCATAAAAGCAACAGGTTGGATAGATACCCCAGCACCAGCACCACCAGCAAAAGGTAATTCATTTTGTAAAGTATTTACATCTCTACCCTTCTTATACATTTGTTCATATTCTCCACCCCCTGAAGCAAATCCAAAACCAACCTTTGAAATAGGTATAATAACGGAACCATCAGGTGTTTCTACTGCATCCCCTACTATTGTATTTACATCCACCATTTCCTTAATACTTTCCATAGCTGTCTTCATTAGGCCTTCTATTGGATGTCCTTCCATGAAAATGTTCACCTACCTTTTAAATTTTGAAACAATATAATTTTTATTCTTTCATATATAATTTGACCTATTTTAAAATGAAATATGCAAGAAAAATTAATATCAATCATGTTTTCCTGTTTAAACATGGGTTGTATTTTAACTTGATAATTTTCAACTTTCTTGCATTTTTGAAATATAAGAAAAATGTTTCTTTCTATAAAGTATAATACTCCAGCTATAATTCCGGTAATTGCAGCATCACTGGAATCAAACTTTATATCTAATATAAATTCATTAATAAATAAATGACCTAAATAATTTAGACCTAGACCCTTTCTCTTTCCTTTTTTTGATTTTCCACTTAATTTAACCTTTAAGGAAGGTATATCTATATCATATTTAATCAGTCCGTAAAAAGTATAAATTATT
>DUPX01000119.1 GCA_012838085.1 Eubacteriaceae bacterium | reverse complement strand
TATACCATTCTTCAATATTATTAAATATATTATAATCTGTAGGACTAATTGGTCCTTTTACCCTATTATTTACAATTAGGGAGGATGTTTTAAAATATAAATTAATATAAGGAAGTTCTTCTATTATTTTTGATTGTAATTCTTTATATATATTTATTCTTTCCTCTTCATTTTTATATTTTCTTGCTTCCGTCAGGAGCTTATTTATTGTACTATTTCTATATGAAATAAAATTTTTTCCATTGTCAATTTCTTCTGAATGAAATGCAAATGTTAAATCAGGTATAAAGGATAAATTCCATCCGGAGAGTATAGCATCAAATTCCCCTTTTTTTATGCTTTCATTGATTTTTTCTGGCGGTAACTCCTTTATATTAACATTTATTCCTATAGCCTCTATTGACTTTTTAATTATTTGGGCTTCCTGAATCCTTAATTTGTCTCCAGCCTTTATCAATAATTCAAATTCCAGCTTATTATTATTTCCCTTCTCATCATCCTTCAATAGCTTTTCCCAACCGCTTTCAGAAATTAACTTCTTTGCTTCTTTTATATTATAGCCTTGAGTTGAAATATTTTTATCATATAACCATGAATGAGGTGGTATTGGGAAATCTACTATTTTACCTTGCTTTAAATACAATTCTTCTAGCATGCCTTCTCTATTAAGTGAAAGTTGAATTGCCTTTCTAATGTTTTTATTTTTAAATATTTCTTTATTATGATTAATGGCAATAAACTTAAAATATTGTGTATTATAATGATATATTGTTAGGTTTTCATCCTCAATAAAATGGCTCCATTTATTATCAGTAGTCTTTAACAGATCAATACCCTTTGTTTCAAATGTTTTAGCTATTTTATCTTTTTTAGTCATAAGACTTATATTAATATTTTCAATATATGGTACTTTACCCCAATAATCTTTATTAACTTTAAGACTTATTTCTCTACCTTGTATATATTTGCCCAATTGATAATAGCCGGTACCAATAGGAGACCATCTATAGTCAGTTATTACATCTTTAGGTCTTTTATATCTATGGCTAGGGATTATTGGGAAGACAAATGCCTCAATATTTCCACTTTGGTTATTTATGAAGTTTACTTCCACTTTATGTTCATCTATAGCTTTATAAGACTTGACCTTATCTACATATTGGGTATATGGTGATTCCACATCTTTATGTTTTAGTACATCTAAGGTGAAAATTACATCTTTTGCAGTAAATGGTTCCCCATCGTGCCAAGTCACATTCTTTCTAAGATTAAAAACTATAGTTTCTCCACTGTTTTCCACTTTCCAATCCTCAGCCAATAAAGGTTTAGGTCTATATTCCTCATTTAAGGTAATTAAAGATTCATAAATTAATCTTAATATATGATAACTGTCTTCTTCTTGGTTAATTATTGGATTTAAGTGGGAAGGCGTAATAATTCCCAGGAAAAGGGTTCCTCCTGTAATAGGAGTGAGTATTTTATTTTCTATTGGCTTTTCTTCTTGAATTTCTTCTAATGGACCTTCTATATCAGTGCTGCAAGAACTTGAAATTATAGTGAAGATACTTATTATCAACAATATCTTAATCTTTGTTACCAGCTTCATTAGAGCCTTTCTCCTCCTTATGAGTAATTATACCAAAGGAATCTAAGTTTTTCTTCTAAGTCACTTATACTACCACTATTATCTATTAAAACATCTGCAAATCTTATTTTATCTTTAATGGGCATCTGGCTATTGATTCTTTTTAATGCCTGAACTTTTGTATAGTTATCTCTTTCCATCAATCTCCTTAATTGGGATTTTTCATCAAGATATATTAACCAAACTTTATCCACCATATGAATCAAGTTTTTTTCAATTAGAAGGGGACTATCATAAACTATTTTGTCCTTTCCCTTATTTCTTTCCTTTTGGAATAGTTTAATTGCTAAAGAATTAATAAGGGGATGCAAAATATCATTAAGTTTTTCCAACTTTTTATTATCATTAAACACTATTTCTCCTAATTTCTTTCTATTAAGTTCTCCATCATTAGTTAATATTGCTTCACCAAATGCAGCTACTAGCTTATCCAGAGCTGGTTCTCCTTTTTTTACCACCTTACGGGCAAGATGATCTGCATCTATAATTGTAGCTCCGAAAGACCTTAAAATATTGGAAGCAGTGGTTTTACCGCTGGCTATTCCACCTGTTAATCCGATTATATCCATTATTACTTACCTCTCTAAAATTCTTATTTTGTTTCATACCAGCTTTTCCCATGGGTAATATCCACTTTAAGTTCTACCTTTAGACTAGCTGCTCTAGTCATCTCTTCTGCTAAGATTATCTTAACCTCTTCCAGCTCTTTTTCCGTTGCCTCTACAATTAATTCGTCATGCACTTGTAATATAAGCTTAGATTCCATATTATTTTCTTCTAATCTTTTATGGACATTTATCATGGCAATCTTTATAATATCTGCTGCTGTTCCCTGTATAGGTGTATTTAACGCTAGTCGCTCCCCAAGAGCCCTAAGATTAAAATTTCTGGAACGAATTTCTTCTATATATCTTTTACGGCCAAAGATTGTAGTTACATAGCCTAGTTTTGCGGCCTCTTTTTTAATATCCTCCATGTATTTATTTACACCAAAATATTTCATTTTATAATTGTCAATATATTGTTTTGCCTCATAACGGGGTATATTTAAATCTCTAGATAAGCCAAAATCACTTATTCCATAAACTATACCAAAATTAACAGCTTTTGCGCTATTTCTCATGGCAGGTGTTACATCTTCTATGGCCACATCAAATACTTGAGAAGCAGTTTGGGTATGAATATCCTGATCTTTATTAAAGGCATTTATAAGATTTTCATCTCCTGATATATGGGCTAAAACTCTAAGTTCAATTTGAGAGTAATCCGCATCTACAAGATAATTGTCTGGATTTCGGGGAACAAAAACCCTTCTAATCCTTCTTCCCATTTCCATTCTAACAGGAATATTTTGCAGGTTAGGTTCAGAACTACTAATTCTTCCAGTGGAGGTGATAGTCTGATTAAAACTAGAGTGTATATTTAGGGTTTCATTATCTATTATATCCATTAACCCGTCTACATAGGTGGACTTTAGTTTTACTAGCTGCCTAATATCCATAATTTTTTCAATAATAGGATGTTTGTCCTTTAATTTTTCTAAAACTTCTATATTTGTAGAATAACCTGTTTTGGTTCTTTTAATTACTGGTAGTTTCAATACATCAAATAATATATGCCCTAGTTGTTTTGGTGAATTAATATTAAACTCTTCTCCTGCCAGTTCATATATTTCTAAAGTTAATTTTTCTATCTTCTCCCCGAATTCCTTAGAGAGTTTCATTAATTCGTTTTTTTCAACCCTAAAACCTATATCTTCCATATCTGCCAATACATATATTAATGGTAATTCTATTTCATAATAAAGAGAATTCATATTTTGCTCCTGAATCTTTACCTTAAACTCCTCATATAACTCTATCAATGTAGCTAGTTCACTAATAAGGAGCTGGGATTTATCTTTATAGTTCAAATCTGAAAATAATTTTGCATTTTTTCCCTTGCCTAATAATTGTTCCTTGCTACCAATGTTTTTGTGTAAATATTTAGATGATAATAGGTGAAGATCATATCTTGATTCAGAGGGATCTAGTATATAGGCTGCAATATAAGTATCGAATTCTAGACCCCTTAGTTTGATATCATTGGCCAATAAAAAAACCATTATTTCTTTCCCATTATGACATATTTTCTTAATATCTTTGTTTTCAAGTACTGGTCTAAGTTCTTGTAAAATATATTCCTTATCTATACTATCTAAGTCAATATAATAAAACTTTTTCTCTAATCCTATCGCTATAGCTTGGATAGTCTTTTTCCTATGATTTTCCCCTTCTAAATACCAATTTAAAAAAATCTTGTAGCTTTTATTAATATTGCCTAATAAAGTCTTTAACTCCCTTTCATTAGAAATATTTTCAAAATCTAATTGAAGCTGTTCTTCTTCTATCTGAGTTTCTATACCCATCCCATCTAGTATTGCATTAAATTCTAATTCATTAAATAATTCAATAACTTTTTTATTGTACTGGCCCTTATATTTAAATTCATTAATATCTAATTCTAGGGGAATATTCCTAACTATAGTAGCCAGTCTTTTACTTAAAACTGCCTGTTCTTTATAGGCTAATAAATTATTATATAATACCTTTCCTTTAATTTTATCTATATTTTCATATACTCCTTCTATGGATTTATATTCTTGAATTAACTTTAAAGCTGTTTTTTCTCCAATTCCAGGAACCCCAGGAATATTATCAGACTTATCTCCCATTAAACCTTTAACATCTATTAATTCTTGGGGAGTTATACCATATTTTTTATATATCTCCTGCTGGTCTACTGCATCAAACTCTGAAATTCCTTTTTTAGTGTACCAAATAGTAGTTAAATCTGAAGCTAATTGATAGGCATCCCTATCTCCAGTTATAATTTTTACTTCTATACCCTTTTCTTCACCGTATTTTGAAAGGGTGCCAATTAAGTCATCTGCTTCATAGCCATCTAGGGATATAATCTTTATACCAAAGGCCTCCAATATAGCCTTTAAGAGTGGTATTTGGACTGCAAGATCCTCTGGCATCTTCAATCTGCCTGCTTTATATTCTTCATAATACTCATGTCTAATAGTGGGAGTTCTTTTATCAAAGGCTACACCTATATAGTCAGGTTTTTCTTCATTAATAATCTTTAATAATATTGTAGTAAATCCTCTAATAGCACCTGTATGTACTCCCTTGGATGTTGTCAAAGGTGGAAGAGCATAAAAGGTTCTATATATTAAGCTATTTCCATCTATTAAAAACCACTTTTCATTGGACAAATTCTTCACCTCAATTTAAAAAATCATTTTATACTATTATATCAAAAAATAAAGTATAACAAAGGATTAGACAGTCCAATGTTATACTTTATTGATAAATTTACTATTATTGATTTACTTTTTCTTAACTTTTATCCATATCCATTTTCTAAATATAAATGCCAAGATAGTAATTATTAAAATAAAAGGAATTAATTTAGCAATTAATATAATTAGTTTTGCTATACCTTCTACAATAATATTAATAGATTGGATAAAACCTTTTTGAATTTTTTTACCTATATCCTTAAAGGGGCCACCTTCAATGCTTGAGGTAGATATTTTCTCTTCTCTAATATTTATTGATATAGTTGAATAGTCCACTAATTGGTCCCAATTCTTTAGGGATGTTTTTCTTAAATTAATTTCCGTTCTTATTCTATTTAATTCCCTTTCAATTTCTAAAATATCCCCTACTTGATCTGCCTTCTTCATTATTTCTTGGATTCGTTCTTCCTGAATTTCTAAATTTTTTAATTCCACCTCAACATCCCGGTATTTAGAAGTTATATTATCTCCAGATATATTATTATTGATAAGTTTACCCATTTCTTCAATCTTATCTAGGGCCTCATCGAATTTTATAGAAGGTATTCTAATTATAATTTGACCACTCTTAATACTTTCATTGACCTTTGAACCATATTGTGGAGTGTAGGTACTAGATCTTTCTATAAAGCCTTTAACATCCTTTACATATTGTTTTATATCTTTTATGGTCTTATCATACTCATCCACCTGTATAGATAGTTCTGCAGAATAAATAATTTTCTCCTGCATACTACTAAAGTCTGTATTAGGCTCTTCTATCTCCCCCGTTATCTCTTTAGAACTATCTTTAAATTCTGCTTCCCTTTCTACATCTTCATCCCTAGAGGCACCGGGAAAAGAATTTTGTTGGGTCATTTCATAACTGTCCTTTTCACCTATTGCTCCATCCATACCTGCACCAGATTTAGGTAGGAAAAAGTCAAAGGAATTAAATAGACCTAAAGAAATACTGAATAAAAAAACTCCTATTACAAATATTGCCGTAAGGGATTTCCAATTGCTGAATCCTTTAGGAATAATTGTTTTAAAGTTTTTTTCTTCCTTTTCTATTTTATTTAATTTGTTTATTAAATCCTCTTTAAAATCTACCGGTAGGGATTGTTCTTCTATAGAATTTATCCTTTTTGCAACTTCTAATATTGAAATATATTCATTATAGCAGTCTTTACATGCTTTAATGTGATTTTCAAATTTTATTGCCTCTTCTTCCGAAAGTTCTCCATCTATATATGATGAAATCAGTTCTCTTATTTCTGTACAATTCATTTTTTCTCCTCCTTATTGCTTATATTTTCTATCTGCTTCCTGCAAGATAGTTTTAAGTTGCTGTCGTCCTCTGGATATTCTTGATTTAACAGTGCCTATATTGATATTTAATATTTCTCCTATTTCCTGATATGAAAAGCCGTTTAAATCCTTTAAAATAATAACATTGCTAAAGTCTTCCTTTAGCTCTTTTAATGCATTGAATATTGCTTCCCTTTCTTCCAATTGTTCTATTTGTTCTTGGGGGAGAATATTTCCATTCCCAAGTTCATCTTCTCCATATAGTTCTTCTATTGGTAGGGTATATTTTTTGTTTCTTAATAAATCCTTACTGGTATTAACGGTTATTCTATAAAGCCAAGTAGAAAATTGGCTTTTCCCTTTAAAGGTATGAATATTTTTAAATACCTTAATAAAGGTTTCCTGGACAACATCTTTAGCATCCTCATTATTTCCAACTAAACCAAAAGCAATATTATAGATCTTATTCATATAATTTAAAACCAAAACCTCAAAGGCATCCCGGTCCCCTTTTTTACTCCGGCGAATTAGCATTTTTTCTAAGTCATTCATTAATTTACCTCCTTAAATGTTAGACTGTCTATATTAAAAATAAGTTCCAATATTTTGTATTGTTTTTATTCTTCATGTATGTTGAATATCCTCTTTATAGACAAAAAAATAAAGTGGAATTAACCACTTTATGCAATAACTACACTACGTTTTAAACTATAGGGGTGAAATACCCCTTCTAATACTTTTAAATCTTTTGAAAGAATAGCTGTAGCATGATATAAAAATTCATCCTTTACCATATATCTTAAATCAGTAAATACTACATAATAATATTCACCTTTATCCTGTATATCTATATGATATATAGGGGTAAAGTCATCAAAGAATTCCCCCACCTTGTTTTGTACTATCTCCTGATAAATAAGGGTCTTCTTTTTCTCTAATTCCTTCAAAACCTTAAACTGTCTATTAAAAATATTAACTTCTCCCACTATAAACTTTTCTTTGGCCTCTACTATAAAATGCCATTTATGAATTCGAGTCATTGAAGGCAATAGTTTCACCTTTTTTATATCAATGTCCTTTCCCAGCCGTATAATAATTTTATCATAAATAAGATTTCTTGCTAACAATCTAATAAATAAATAAAGTATAAATAATAAACCAGCCCTTAATGACACCAAGTTACTTGATGTTCTATATATTAACATATATAAGGATAGGCTAATTACCACTGGATCATATGCCAGAAGTAAACTTCCTGAAAACCTTTTTTTATTAAAGGGCCAAAATATCTGGGCACCATAGGAATTTAAAATATCTAAAAAACTATGAGATAAACTACCTATAAAAGTCCATAAAAGAATTTTAAAAAGGCTTGTTTCTGGGAAAACAATACCTAATAAAATTGATATAGCTAAAGATAACCCTGCTAAAAACACTAATGAATGAGACATTCCCCTATGATTTTTAAGATAAGAAAGATGTCCTTTAAACTGAGCTAAAATATCTAAATCTGGTGCCATGGCACCAAGAGTTGTTCCAATACTAACAGCACCAACAATAGGTTCTCCACTTATAGTCGCTATAGCCAAACCTACCATACCATGTGAAATTGGGTCCATTATTAACCCCCTTTAATTTAAATTTACTTACCTATTATAACATAGAAAAGATAAAAATATAAGAAAATTTAAAATATAGAGAGATTTAACCAGAGAGGATGAGTAATTCTATTGCAATACCCCTTTAATTATGCTAATATAATACAGTAATATTCTCTATTGCCGCTGTGGTGGAATAGGCAGACACACAGCACTCAAAATGCTGCGCCTAATAGGCATATCGGTTCGACTCCGATCAGCGGCACCATTATTTAAATTTTTATTAAGAGTGGAAAATATATATTAAAAGCCCATTATAGGGCTTATTTTTATAACAACTTTATCTTTTCTTCTTGAGAAATATCCTTCCTTAGTAGCTCTGTATAATCCTCTTCTAATATTATTAATTTTTTTAGCTTTCCAGCCAGAGAAATATCATTTATCAATATTCCTCCCACTAATTTCCCTTTTATAAAGAAAAACTTTTGGAAAATATTATCTTTTTCATTAATTTTTTTTATAATTTGGTAATTATTCTTATCCTCTGTTCCTATATCCCCAATCGAAAATACTTTATTACCCATTATATTTAACATATTGGAGGGTATTATTGCTTTGTATACTCTTTTTTCTCCAATCATATTTACACCTGCGACTTTTCCCTGTTCAGCAGCTACAGTCCATATAGCAGGTAAGTTTTGGTCAAATTCGCATACATCGCCGGCTGCATAGATATTTTTTTCACTAGTATTCATATACTTATCCACTATGATAGCTCTATTGATTTCCAGTCCAGTTTCTTTAGCTAATGTAATATTTGGCCGAACTCCAGTAGAAAATAATACCATTGAAGCATCTATTGATTTGCCATCTCTTATCTTGCAACCTTCTACCTTGTCTTTGCCATATATACTTTCTACCTGGGTCCCAAGTAATAACTTAATTCCCTTTTGCTGAACCATATTTATAAGTACTTGGGAAGCTTCAGCATCAAGTTGCCTGGGTAATAATCTATCGAAAAACTCTATAACAAGGATATCCATTCCTAATTTTTGTAATGAATTTGCCACTTCTAACCCTAATAATCCCCCTCCTACTACAATGCCTTTATTTACTGATTTTGCATATTGCTGTATTTTCTCTAAGTCCTCATAATTTCTTAGAGAAAAAATCCCATCCTTATTATATCCCTCAATGGGAGGGATAAAGCTATGGGCTCCATTGGCAAATAATAATTTGTCATAATCCAATACTTGATTATTAGATAATTTTACTTTTCTTTTATCTTTATTTATATTTAGTACTTCGGTATTGAAGTGGACAATTATATTATTTTCTATGTACCACTTTTCAGGTTTTACATATATTTCTTCCACATTAAAATCTTTAGACAAAAAGTGAGATAATTGTGTTCTATAGTATGTATGATAATTCTCCTTTGAAATAATTTGAATGTCTACCTCTTTATTTTTCTTTCTTATTTCTTCCGCAGCAGATAGACCAGCTATTCCATTTCCAATTATTAATATTTTCATAATCCCCCTCCAGAAAAATTACTATACAAAAATTTTGTCATTTATCATTCGTATACTTAATTATTTGGAATTATAAAAGGCCTTATATCCTTTGTATGCCATATATAAGTCTAATTTACTAGATAATTCCATGGGAGCATGCATACTAAAGAGTGGTGGCCCACAATCAACCACATCCATACCATAGTTAGCAAGAATATAGGCTATTGTACCTCCCCCTCCTTGATCTACCTTTCCCAATTCCCCCATTTGCCAAATCACATTATTATCATTAAATATCTTTCTAATTTCCCCGATATATTCAGCACTTGCATCATTACTTCCACTTTTTCCTCTAGCACCAGTATATTTTGTAAGAACTACTCCTCTGCCCAGATAGGCTGCATTTCTCTTATCATGGGTATCTGGAAAATTTGGATCAAATCCCGCATTAACATCGGCAGATAAGACTCTAGAGTTTGCCATCGTCCTTTTTACCATTATTTCACTAGGTTCTTCCATGGTTAATTCAACCAATTCAGCTATTACATTTTCAAAAAATGCAGATTGCATCCCTGTATTACCTTGACTACCTACTTCTTCCTTATCTGTTATAAGGGCAACAGCTGTCCTTTTAGGGTTTTCAATATTTAATATTGCATGTAAAGAAGTATATGCACATATCCTATCATCCTGTCCATATGCCACTACCATGCTTCTATCAAATCCCACATCTCTAGCCTTATAAGCAGGTACCACTTCTATCTCTGCTGAAGCAAAATCTTCCTCAATAATTCCATAGGCTTCATACAATAGTTTTAGTATGTTTAATTTTATTGGTTCTTTTATTTCTTCATCCTTATAGGGAATACTCCCCACTATTATATTTAAACCCTCCCCTGTGATTCCTTCACCCATTTTCTTTTCCATTTGTTCTTTTGCTAAATGGGGTAATAAATCTGATATATAAAACACTGGGTCGCTATCCTTCTCACCAATATTTATATCAATCTTTTTTCCACTTTTTAATACTACAACCCCGTGAAGACTTAGTGGAATGGTAGTCCATTGATATTTCTTCACTCCTCCATAATAATGGGTTTTGAAAAAGGCCATTTCTTGTTCCTCATAAAGGGGATTGGGCTTTAAATCCAACCGTGGTGCATCTACATGAGAACCTATTATATTCATCCCTCCAGTTAAATCTTCTTTTCCTATAACAAATAGTACTATGGAACTATTTTTATACTCATAATAAAATTTTTGTCCTGGAAAAATTCTATGCTTTTCTTTAATTGTTTTATTCAAAGAAATAAAGCCTTTATCCTTTGCCAACTTTATTATCGCCTTTACACTTTCCCTTTCGGTCTTTCCTTCATCTAAAAATCTTTTATATCCTTCAGAAAAGTGGAATGCTTTTTCTTTTTCATCCTGGTTTATTAGATTCCATCCACTATCCCATTTCTTTATTAATAATTGTTCTAAATCCTTTGATGTATTATTTATCATATTTTTTCTTCCTTTCTAATATTTATTGTTCTATTATATTAGTTTCCATAATATTATTAAGTCTTTTTATTAAGAGTAAAATACCTAACAAAAAAGTCTTAGATTGTACCTACTATTGATACTCAACATAGACATCTTTTTAAGTCAGCAGTAGAGTTCTTCTTATAGCTACAACTTATTTTATCCAATAATTACTGAGTAATTTCTTATTTAACAAAAAAGCAATCTTTCCATTACTTGGATAGGATTGCTTATTATTATACTATTTATCATCAATAAATTCTATATTATCCAATTGTGACCTAAAAGACTTTCTAAAGTTTTCAAGATATTCCCTTCTTAGCTCATCTTGCTCTATTTTTTCTTCTGGGGTTAATCTTTCATCTTTAGCCTTTTTTGCTAAAAAGTTTATTCTGTCCAGCTTTTTCCTTTCGATCATAAGATTTCTCCCTTCTTTATTCTAACAAAAGTTTAGTCCTTTATTCTGATTTTTTTAGATCTATTATATAGCCTTCTAACCACTTCATCCCATTAATATATGCTAAGCACATAATTAATATAGAAACTATTAATGGATAAAGAGGATTAATAAATATTTTTTTTAAAAGAACTATTGGATAATAATATCTTAAGATATCTATTAATACTTCGCAATTTAAAAAGGCATATAGCCCTATAGGTATCATACCCATAATGCGATAAATCCTTTTCTTTAATAAGCTGCTCATCAAAAATCCTTTAAAGGCTGTAAATAATAAAAAAATATTTATAAAAAATAGAGGTATAAGATAAAATATCAAAATAATCACCATTAATTAGTTGAATAATTGCCTTATCATTTTAACACATATAATTTTTAATGCAAAAATAAATTAAACTTTTTAGGGCATATTATCTAAATCTATAATTAGGGTATTTTCTATAGACTTTATATTGTCAAGAAATTCATTAGATTCCTTTCTGATTATAGCAAATACTTTTTTCTCTTGAAAACAATTAAATATTTCTTTTCTATATTTAGGGGCCTCCGCCTCTATAAATCCTATTTCATCAAAGACTACTAAATCAACTGTGCTATTTCTATATTTTTTTAAAATTTTAGCACCTAAGTTTTCAAATCCTTCAATATTCGGAATCATTTTATTAAAAAGTTTGTTCTTCTTACCTATAATAGTATTATTATTTCTATCCATCACATCTTCTAATAATAAGTATTCAGTGGAGTCTGATTCTTCAAATACAAATCTTGTAACTATACCTCCATAATTAACTTTGTTTTTTAATATTTCTCTAAAAAGAGTAGACTTCCCAGCACCTTTCTTTCCCGTAATAAATAAATGTTTCTTCCCGCTTTCTTTAAAAAGCCTAATTACTTCTTCTTTTCTTTGTTGAATTGAAGTCCCTTTTTTTTTATTTGTCATTACATTCATCCTATCTTACAATAAAGTATTTTCCATCATATTGGACTACATTAATATTGCCATATATATGGCCAAAGTTCTTTAAAATAATATCCTTATTTATTTCCCTTACCTTCAATTGATTAAATATCTTTCCATTATTTAAAATTATAATATTATCACAATAGCTAAGAGCAAGGTTAGGATCATGAAGGGTTATTATTCCACTTTTATTATCTAAACCTACTATATTTTTTATTACCCCTAAAACCATATGTTTATTTGGATAATCTAGGGTACTATCTGGTTCATCAAAAAGCATTATTTTGGAATTCTGAATAAGATTTCTTGCTATTATTATTAATTGTTTTTGTCCTTCGCTTAGGTGTAAGAAATTTTCTTCAGCATAATCTTCCATAGAAACATTTTTCAAAGTCTCATAGGCCATTTCCCTATGGTGACTTGTAGGGCTATCAAAAGCTCCCAGATAGGGTGTTATCCCCATTAATACTACATCTATCACCTTTGTGTTATAGATTATACTACTTCTTTGAGGTAAATAGCTTATATACCTTGCCCTTTTCTTTTCCTTTAGCTTATAAATATCTATATCCTTTATATAACAATTGCCCTCCATTGGTTTTAATAAACCACTTATAACCTTTAAGAGGGTAGTTTTCCCTGCTCCATTTAGGCCTAGAAGACCAGTTAATTCTCTAGGCTTTGTTGAGAAACTTATGTCTCTTATTATTGGCTTACTATTATAACCTGCTATTATATTTTCTATCTTTAACATAGCTTTAGTCCCCCTGTCTTAAATGTCCCATTAAGTAGGCTAGAAAGGGAGCCCCTATAAAGGTAGTAAGAATACTTATAGGTATTTCACTTCCTGCTAGACTTCTAGCTAAAGTATCAGCAACTAGTAATATAATCGCTCCTACGAGACCACTTAAAATAATGGTATTAAAGTTATTTCTTTTAACTAGCATTCTTGCTATATGAGGTGCAATTAGTCCTATAAAGGTGATAAGGCCTGAAACACTAACAATACTTGCTACCACAAGAGTAGCAGCTATTACCACCCATATTCTAACAGTATCCACCTTTATCCCAAGGGATTTTCCTTCTTCATCACTTAGTGATAAAATATTTATCTTCCATCTAAAAAGTATTAATACTATTATTCCTATGATAAAAAAAGGTAGAGTAGTTATTACCTTGTCCCTTGTAATATCTGCAAAACTCCCCATAGACCAAAATTCTATTGTAGCCAATTGCCTTTCAGGATCAGCAAAAAATTTAATTAACATAATCATTCCTTGTGCTATTGAACCTATAACTATTCCTGCTAAAACAAAAGTTGTAATGCCCCTATCTTTAGATATCCTTGTAAGAGCAAGGGCAATAAATACTGCAGCTATACCTCCTAGGAATGCAAATATTGCTATTGAAAATCTACTGCCTGCAAAAAAAGAAATAGCAATAGCAGCTCCTAAGTTAGCACCTGATGAAACCCCTATTAGATCAGGAGTAGCTAAAGGATTTTTAAAAATTGTTTGATAGACACTGCCGGCCATACTAAGGCCTAATCCTGCTATTAGTACCATTATAGTTCTTGGTAGTCGAAGAGTAAAAAAAATATTTTCTCCCATTGTTCCAATTTCTTTTCTAAATATAATGTCTAAAATCTCTTCTATCGAAAGAGGGTATCTACCTATGGATATTGATATGATAAAAGCAGCTCCCAGTAAAAAGGAAGCTACTATATAAATCTTTAGCAATTCATTCTTATTTTTTTTATTATTCATTATTTTGTAATTTTCTCCATATCAATTTCTATATTATAAAATTCTTTATAAAAATTATAGACTTCTTCTTTAAATCTTTCAAAGGAATAATCCTCTTCATGTAATATACTAGTGGTCCATAGTGCACCTAAGATCCCTGAAGGTACTGGAGAATCCCATAGTTCAAATGAATTGGGCATAAAATATACCTGATTGTTTTTTATTGCATTTATTCCCTGAAGTTTTTGGTCCTTTAATAGTTGATCCTTAGTATATTCTGCTCCAGGCGCACCTATAATAATGTCTGGATTATAAGCTATTAATTGCTCATAAGAAATATCTGCCCAATATGTATCTTCAATATCTCCAGCAACATTAATTCCACCAGCCATTTCTATTATTGAATTCTGGTACATCTTCTTTGTTGCAGTAGATAGTAGACTATTATTTCCTGCTAAATAAACAGTAGGCTTATCCTTATCCTTTACAATATTAGATATTTCTTGAGTTTTTTCATCATAGTAAGTAATTAATTTTTTTGCCCTTTCTTCAGTGCCAGTTGCCTTTCCAATCATATCTAATGTTTCTTTTAATTCTTCCATACTTTCTGGATTTACTGCTATCACATTTATACCCATTTGTTCTAAGCTTTCAACAGTGTCTTTCAACCTTATAGAAAGTATTACTAAGTCTGGCTCTAAGGCAGCCGCCCCCTCTAAGTTAAATTCTTTCATGGTTCCCATAACAGGCAAATCAAGAAAATGGGGTGCAGCCATTTTATATATTGGTCTTGTTTCTGCTTTAGCCTCTACTCCTACTAAGTTATCCTCTAAACCAAGTGCAATTAACATAGATGTTGTAATATAGTACCCACTTACTAATTTTTCTGCTGGTTTTTCAAGTATAACATTTCTACCCAAATGATCGGTAATAGATATTTCTTCATCATTAATTCCGTTACTATCTTGTTGATTTGTATTAGGTGAAGATTGGGAACAGGCTATAAGTGAAACAGATATAAATATTATTAATATACATACTAAGAGACCTTTGTAATTCTTACCTTTGAACATTTCTAATCTCCTCTTTCGTTATATTGTCATTCATATAACGATTTTAGCATAATTTATAATAATATTCAATAAAAATACCTCCAAGTAGACAATTTAATTAATTAAACTGTCTACTTTGGAAGTATCATATCATAAAGCTTTTTAGTTGAGCTGATTATTAATGGATTTAGCTTATTACAAATTATTCTTTAATAAATATTGAAATCCCATTTTGGCTAGAATCTCTTTCATATCTTTCTATTGCTTCTCCCTGGTCTATTTTTTCTTGAATTTCCTTTTTTTCTTTATCTTCCCAATCTTTTGCCTCTATTAATATTTGTAGTAATTCACCACTCTCTATATCCTCTGGCTTAACCCCATTTATATTTACTATTTTTCCCTTATTATTCTCTGAATATAGTGAGTATTCTTTAAATACACAATTATTCGTTAAAAAAACCTTATGGATATCTATTAAAATCTCTGATATCTTCTCTAATGAATTATCTTCTAAATCTATATCTATTATTATCTGTGGATCAAGGGGTAAAGTCCTATCAAAATCCATGTCTAATTTTACTATATCACTAGTGTTTTCATACTTTTCCTTACCATATATAACACTAATATTTATATTTTTATAACCTAATTCCTCATTTAAGATATCTTTTGCTAATAAAGAATATTCCTGAGATAATCTATATAGTGTATTAAAACCACTTAAAACATTAGATTTATAATCATCTCTTATTATCTTACCATTAGAATAATAAATTGAAAACTTTGTATCCTTACTGGTTTTTGAAATGGCCCTAATCCAGTAGTTTGAAGTCTTAAAGTCATATTTTGCCTTTTCTAGTTCAAGATCTAAAAAGGCATAGTTCTCCTGTACATAATCCTTTGCAGCCCTATTAGCAATCAATAAAGATATGGGATTTCCAATAAAAGCACCAGCAACAAATAGGAGGCCTGCGATTAAGGTAAGTGCTAGTATCCCGGATACTATTCTTATTATGATATTTCTTTTCATTTCCTTCACCTATCTTTCCTAAAAGCAATTGTTAAAAGCCACGAAATAATTATACCTATACAAACTAAAATACAATAAATAAAGCTATAATATAGACTGCCATAAAAATACCCCCAATAAAAACCGTCTATTATAATGGAGTTTATCGTTATATATCCATAGGACAAAACAAATACTAATAATATCATTAGGTAGGCCCTCTTTTTAAAGACAAAATAAGATATTCCTCCTAAAATAGGCATTATCAAAAAGTTGTAAAATACCCCCATTGTATTTGTTAGAACAGACCCTAACAATGCCCCAATAATTAAAATAATCACTTTGGAAATAAAGATACTTCTCTTTATTGATTGGATAATTTTTTTATCTTCCTTTATTTTTTCTATCGATATTTTGTCTTGTTTTTCCCCAAAATCATTTTTACAGGTAGAACAGCCTTTTATATGTTCTAGCACTAATTCTGTAGTTTCTTCACTAGCCACTTGGTCTTTTACTAGGGGTATTAAGTCTTGTATTATATTGCAGGCCACTTTCAATTTTGTTCCTCCTTTTCTATGATATTTTTTATCCATTTCTTTGTACGAAAATCTATTACCCTTGCTGTACTTTCAGAAATATTTAAACTATCGGATATTTCTCTATAACTAAAACCCTCTATTCTCATATTTACAATCTTTTGTGTCCGATTATCCTTCTCTGAAAGTAGGTCCTGAATTCTTTTGGCAATCTCTTTGTTAATCAATCCTTCTGCCATACTATCTGATATGTATAATCCTAAAAAGTCATTATACTCTAAGGTTGGCTTCTCTTTTCTTAACCTGGAAATCCATAAATTTCTAGCTATTGAAAAGAGCCAAGTTTTAATGGAAGATTTACCCTTAAAATTCCTTAATGCTGAAATTGCTGCAATAAAGGTCTCTGATAATAGATCCTCTGAAAGGATAGGATTATGTGTTAATGAAATTAAATATGCATATACATCCTGTTTATAAAGTCTATATAGTTTTTCTATTTCCTCCACTTACATCCCCCTTTCATATAATTAGTAGCATTTCTAAAGAATTTGTTACATATTTCTTTTAATAATTTTAATGGATAAAAACTCTTTAAAAGGTGGAAAATCATAAAACTTATAGAATAAAGAAAAAGTGGCCTAGGATATAAGCCACATTTCTTTACTTTAAGGTGTTTATTAGAGTTCCGATTTTTTCTATAGTCACCTCTATCTTATCCCCTGGTTTTAACCAAATCTGTTTTTCCTTTGGATATCCAAGTATCACTCCTTCAGGAGTACCGGTAAATATCAAATCACCAGGTTTTAATGTAATATATTTAGAGATATAACTAACAATAGTTTCACAATTAAAAATCATATCCTCTGTAGTGGAGGATTGTCGTAGTTCTCCATTAACCCTAGTTTCTATTTTTAATTTTGAAGGGTCTATTTCTTCCCTTGTAACCACATAAGGGCCTATAGGTCCAAATTTATCTAATGATTTTCCTAACATCCACTGAGTAGATCTTCTTTGCAATTCCCTATCAGTTAAATCATTACCTATACTATAACCAAAGACATAGTCTAGCCCATCTCTCTCTTCTATATCTTTTCCTTCTTTGCCTATAACTATTACCAACTCTCCTTCATAATCAATTTCTTTACTTCCCTTAGGTATCTCAATTTCCTGATTATGTGCTGCTAAGGCATTATTATATTTATTAAATAATACTGGATGTTTTGCTATTTCAAAATCTCCTTCTATAGCATGCTTAAGATAGTTAGCACCAACACAAATTATTTTTTCAGGATTTAAAATAACAGGTAAGAATTCTAGATCTTCTTCACGTAAATATAATGATGAATAATTGGAAACCTTCTCCTCTAATTCTTTTATTTTTTCTAGTAATTTAACATTTTTAATCAAATCATCTAAATCATCAGGAAATTCTTCTTTAAACTCTTCTCCTGCACTTTTAATATCTAAAATCCCCTTCTTAGTTAATAACCCAATTCCTACTTCATTAAACTTTTTAAAATGCAATAGTTTCATTATCTTTACCTCCTGTATTTTGGCTATTATTTTGACCAATACTATTTACTCTAAAATATCCTTATTATTATTTAATGTCAATTAAATTAATGAATAATTAATCCATTATGGAGCAAAATAATCTAAATTTAAAATAATTGGAGATGATATTATGAGTGAAAGTATAAGGAAAATTTTATCAGCAACTAATGACTATGGTGATTCTGTACCAAAACGAAATACAAATGCATTATTTTTCCCCTGGAGTCCTATTGATGATGTAGATATAATTGCAGGGGAAAAATTTGCTAATTCAAAGGATATAAATCTCCCAGATAAAAAGCATTTAAAATCCAGTGAGTAATTTCCCGAAAATATCTAAACAGGCTAAAACATAATCTGTTATTTTTTTAAAGCATCTTGAATATCTTTTAAAACTATTTTATCCAAGAAGTTTGTCCCTAAAACCCCTCCAATAATTAAAATAGAACCTATGATATGATAATAAAATACCTTTTCTTTTAAAAAAATCACACCAGCCAGTATGGATATAACTGTGCCAAGATTGGCAAATACACTCATCTCAGAGGCCTTAATTTTAGATAAAGCATAATTAGATAATAGGGAAGATATTAGAGATGATAGTATACCTAAATATATAATTGCTATAGTAAATCTTAAATTTTGTAAAGGTAAAAAATAATTAGATATTGTGCCATATAATAAATTGCGAATAATTGATAGTAAGTTAAAGCTAATAAAACTAATGGTAATCATCATATAGCTTAGCTCTATGCTAGTGAATTCTTTTGTTAAGTTCCTAGCTAAAACATTATATCCTGAATATGCTAATGTTGAGATAATTAGAAATACTATACCTTTGATATTACTAAATCCTAAATTAGAACCTTTCATAAGTGTAATATATATAACACCTATAACTGAAAGTAAAATTGATATTTTCTGTAGTAATGTAGTTTTTTCCTTTAAAAAAATATCTGCCATTATTAAGGTAAGTATTGGTACCATAGCTAAAAAGATTCCAGCTTCTGAAGAAGAGGTATACTGAAGTCCAAAGGTTTGAAAAGAAAAAAATAATAGAGGATATAATATCGTTAAAGGTAGTATCTTAAAAATATTTTCTTTTGTGTAATTAAGTTTGACTGGCTTAAATATAAAGAAGATAATAACTCCTAAAAATGCTACAGCATAGCGATAGGCCAATATATCCAGTGGATTAGAACTCTCTAGTGCAATCTTCCCAAATAAAAAAGATAGACCAGTTATTATGGTATGAAATATTGCTGCAGAGTAACCTTTTTTATAACCAATATCCATTGTTAGCCTCCCATTCGTCATCTTTCATATTATTTTCTAATATACTACAAGGTTTGTCAATCAAATAGCATTCGATTCCTATACCTATTTAGACAATCTAGAGTGTTTTTCTTTGTCCCCTTGCTTTATACTAAAATTCATAGTATAATTAATTTTGTAATTTTGGGGATATGGCGCAGCTGGGAGCGCGTCTGACTGGCAGTCAGAAGGTCAGGGGTTCGAATCCCCTTATCTCCACCACTAAAGATAAGTAGCCTGCTAAAAAAGATAGCAGGTTTTTTTATTCTCTATTCTCTAAACACTCTCCTTAATACAAGTAGGTGCTATAATTCATCACCTGCTGTTATTAAATTTATCTTGATTAATATACATTTAAAACTTATAATAATTACATCCATAAAATGAAAATGACAGAGTAGGTTTAGGCGCGTTAAGTGCTAGTTGGACGGGAAGTTGCCACTAGACGAAAAACTCTATGAGTTTGCGGTGCCTATATCGCATTCCGCTGTCACTAAAGATTCCTCTTTAAGTGACGGATGTCGTTTTATAAATATTAGAGAGGAGGTTTATGGATGAATAACACAAGATCCCTAGTCTTTATTGGTGTATTAATATCAATAGAGATTATTTTAACTCGTTTTTTCGCCATTGAAACTGCCATAATTCGTATTGGTTTTGGTTTTATAGCTGTAGCTTTAACCTCAATATTATTTGGTCCTATAATCGGAGGTATTGCCGCTGCCATCGCAGATGTTTTAGGTATGATTATCTTTCCTAAAGGACCCTATTTCCCCGGCTTCACTTTAAGTGCCTTTTTAGGGGGTATAACTTATGGTGTTTTCTTATATAATAGACCAAAATCCTACTTCAACATAGCAATATCAGTGCTAATAATCACAATATTTGTTAATATAGGCCTAAATACCCTTTGGATTTCTATTATTACGGGAAAAGCATATCTAGTATTATTTATGGCAAGAATTATTAAAGAAATAATTATTTTTCCTATTCAAATCTTTATTATCTATTTTACTTGGAAGTATATGGGGGAAAAAATCCAAAAAAAATTATTTGCATTATAATTATTAAAGGATTTAGTTGTTAAACTAAATCCTTTAATAATTTACTTTATATTATTCTTCTAATAACCTTTTTTCGCCCTTTATTTCTTGTATTGGTTTGATATTTTGGCTTACTTCTAGGGTACCTATATACTCTCCATTTTCATCTCTAACTGCAAAATATCTAATATATACAAACAAATCTCCCATTTGAATCCAGAACTCTTCGCTATCCTTTTTACCACTCTTAAAGTCCTTTACTATATCTTCTACCACATGTACACTTGCAGGGGGATGACAATTAGATACTTCCCTACCTATAACTGATTTTGTCCTAGCAAATATTCTTTCTTTTGCCTGGGAAAAATATTTTACAATGTCATTTTTATCTACAAAGGTTATATCTACAGGAAGATTATTAAATATTAAACTTATTTCCTTTGGAGTTAAAAAACCAGTTTCAAACTTGATATATCCACTATCCTCCTTAGTAGTTTCCTCCACTTCTTGGCTGTCAGGAATATATCTTTCTGGTTTCCACTTTTCTGTTGGACTGGTCAAACAATAACCAATTTCTTCACTTTCTTCCGCTATAGTAATCCATTCATCCTGGGTTAGATTATCAATAGTCATTGGGAATAGTATGCTTTCTTCTTTAAAAATCATTTCATTTACTTCAAAGATTAAATCTTCAATTTTGTTCTTTATAACAACCTTATCTAATTCCTTTTCTACTAATAAAGATTTTACCTCCTTTATTCTATCCCTAATCTCATCGTGAACCCCCCACATTACCTTTGGCGGGGCGGTAATCCCATATTTTTCTAAGTAAGGGAAAATTAAATTTTCCTTTCTGCTATAATGTTTATCTACATCATAGAGTAAGTTTAAATCCTCTCGTAAAGCATTCACATTATCTTTATTTGGATTACTATAAAAGTCCTTTAAATGAACTTCCATATTGTCCTGTATTAATTTTTCTATAGCTCTATTCTCCAGCATAAAAGTATGAATGGGATGACCAGGGATTTCCTTTGTATCCTTATGTATATCTTCTATAGAACCTTTAAATACTGCCGCATGAACATTACAAAGACGTTGAACTTCTTCTACTGGCATTCCTTCCATAATTATTTCTTGCTCAATATCTGCAATTTCTTTAGCAGAAACTCCACCAAATAATTTTTCAAATCTTGGTTTCACATCTTCTAAGGTTTTACCATCATGTAGTTCTAATATCATTTCCTTTAATGCTTTTTTTCGGTGTTCCCTATTATTAATTAACTCACTCACTATTATTCCTCCTTTAATCTATAATTTTATAGCCTTTTTTTACAAATATTGCTTTTATATAATCTAAGTCTATGTTTTTTATTCTAGATCCTTTTGCTATTGTCATAACTTTGCCTACTGTGTTAATCATTCCGGTTTTAGCTATATCAGTGAAACCTATTTCTTTCATAATTTCAATTATCTCAGGATTCTCCTTTGATATATCAAATATTGATTTATTTAGATCTACTTGTTTACCCATCTTTCCTCCTTAAGTTCCATGATTTACTTTTCTATTGTTAAACTTACCCAAGTATCTAAAATAAAATCATTGATTTAGGGCTAAATATTTTTTAATCCATTATTGAGATCCTTAATAATATCATCAACATGTTCTAGCCCTACTGAGATTCTTACCATGCTTTCTGTTAGCCCATAGTTGGATAATTCTTCTTTAGGATAATCCCTGTGGGTCATTGCGGCAGGTAATTCTATAAGGGTTTCACAATCTCCTAAACTCACTGCAAGCTGAGCTAATTTTACTGAATCTACAAATTTTTTGGCATTTTCTAGATTCCCATTTATCTCGAAACTTATCATGGCTCCAAAGCCTCTCATTTGTCTACGAGCGATTTCATAACCAGGAAAATTCTTTAGACCTGGATAAAAAACTCTATTTATCTTTGGGTGATTAACTAAAAAGTTAGCTACCTTTACAGCATTTTCCTCATGTTGCTTCATTCTAATAGCTAGAGTCTTAAGGCCCCTTATTAAGAGCCAAGCATTAAAAGGACTCATTACCCCACCAAATTCACACATATAATCGAATTTTAGATATTGGATATAATTTTCATCTTTTGAAATAGCCACTCCCCCCATAGTATCTCCATGACCAGATATATACTTAGTGGCACTATGGACAACCACATCTGCCCCTAAAGATAAAGGATTTTGAAAATATGGTGTTGCAAAGGTATTGTCTACTACCACCTTAACTCCTCTTTTTTTAGCTATATTGCAAACTTCTTTAATATCTACTATTGTAAGGTTTGGGTTTGAGGGGGTTTCAAAATATATAACCTTAGTATTTTTATCAATAGCCCCTTTAAGAACTTCTAAGTCACCCAAATCAATTATCCTTCGGTCTATCTTGTATTCTGGTAGCAATTTATTTACAACACTAAAACTTGAACCATATAAAGTTTTATGCCCAATAAGATTATCTCCAGGTTTAAGAAAGGAAAATAACACAGTGCTTATGGCTGCCATACCTGAAGCAAAAGCTACAGCTGATTTTCCTCTTTCTAATAATGCCATTCTTTTTTCAAATAATCTTAGGGTAGGATTATTACCTCTGGTATAGACATAATCATCACTTTCAAAGGACATAACCTTTTCAACATGATCAATATTATCAAAAACAAAGGTAGAGGTTTGGTATATTGGGGGATTTAAGGCATTATTAGCGTTTTCCCCTCCCCCTCCATGGATTGTTTGGGTTTCAAAATTATAATTTCTTTCTTTATCCACTTTAACACCTCATTTTTAGTAAAATATCTTTCTACCCCTATTATTACATAAATTTTTCCTTAATTAAAAACTTTCATAGCTCCTAAAGGATTGTCAAATATTAAGTCTTATCTATATTTAGCTTATTAATACTTCAAATTATTTATGGTATGCTCTGTCCAGTTCTGCCAACATCTCATATACTGCCTGATAACTTTCACATACATCCTCAGGTACAGTATAATTATCTGTAATTTTTCTTAATTCCTTAAACACCCCATCTAGTTTTGGTTTATCCTTTGATAAATTCCCAATCTTTTGTGCTATTTGATCAAATAGCTTCCGTACATCATAGAATTCCGGATGATTTTCTCCATGAACTCGCTCCACTACTGGAATATATAGTTCTAACTTTTTAAAATATTGTTCTAAAATATCTTTAAAATTTCCCATAAATGTCCTCTCCTTTATAACTTTTAATTATTGTGACCTTATATTACCATGGCTATGTATAAAAAAAATTGACCAATATCAAATTTTAGAAACAAAAAACATGGTAATAATTATTTATCACCATGTCTATATTTTAAACTATTAACTACATCCAGTGGTGGAACCACAATCTTTGCATACTTTGCAGGTACCATTTATCACCATATTATCGCTTCCACAATTACTGCAAATTTCCCCATAAAGTCTTTCCCCCTCTATATCTTTGGACATATCCTGAAGTGTTTCCTTTGTTGCTAACACCTCTTTATAATTATTTTTATTTATAAAATGGAAACTATCTGGTTTTACCTGACATCTTGTAAAGTCACCTAATTCTATATCTATCATCTTACTTACTAAATCTGATATGGAGGAGGCGTACTTTATATAAGGATGCCTGCCCACAAAACCTGATGGCTCATATTGTTGTCCCCTTAATAACCTAGAGATTTCTTTTGGGGGGATATTATATTGGAGCATATTAGATATTGCCTTTGACAAGGATGCTAATAAACCTTTTACTACCGTACCTTCCTTATCGGTAGATACAAATATTTCTGCTATACCACCATCTTCATAAAAACCTATAGTTACATATAGCTCTATATCCCCTATTTTGGCTGCATGGGTCCTACCTGACCTCATTCCTCCAGGCTTTTTCCTTGTAGGTATTTCATCCTTACAATTCTTTGCATATTCTAATAAATCTTTATAATCCATCTCTTCAAAGGTTAATTCCCTATCAGCTTTAGATCCTGATAATAGTGGTTGGCTAGCTTTACATCCGTCTCTATAAATTGCAATGGCTTTAACTCCCTTTTTCCAGGCTAATAAATTTATTCTTTCAATATCTTCAATAGTTGAGCTATTAGGTAAGTTTACCGTTTTAGATACTGAGCCACTTATTAAGGGGGTTATTGCTGCCACCATCATTACATGACCTTCCGGTGAAATATCATTAGCAGTTTTAAAAATTTTCAAGTGCTCCTTCTTTAAATGGGGGGCATCTTTTATATTTCTATTGACTAACATTCCCTGATTATCTTTTTCCATCAAATAATTTATAATGTCCATTATTTCTTCTGAAGAATAATTTAAATTCTTTAGTGCAATCTCTAAAATAGGATTTACTATTTCCATTGTTCCTCCACCTATTAATTGCTTATGAAGAACATGGTTATAGTAAGGTTCAATAGAAGTGGCACCACAGTCCATGGCAAAGGAGATTGTCCCTGTTGGAGCAATCACACTAACCTGGGCATTACGATATCCATACTTTTCTCCTGCTTCAATAGCCTTTTTCCAGCTATTTCTCAAGGAATTACTTAAATAGTCTAGCCCTTCCCTTTTTAATATATCATGATCAACTTCTATAGGCTGATAGCTCAACCCTTCATAAGTACTATCTAAAGCCCCTGCCACCCTAGCATGATTTCTAATTACCCTTCTCATACTATCGCTATTAATACTATACTTTGGAAAAGGTCCAACCTTTTTTGCCATAAGGGAGGAGGTATAATAAGAATGACCTGTCAATATACCTACAAGGGCAGCATTTAAATTCCTGCTTTTTTCAGAATCATAGGGATAACCCATAGCTAAAAATAATGAAGCTGTATTGGCTAGGCCTGCCCCTGTAGTTCTAAACATATAGCTCTTTCGAGCAATATCTTCTGTGGGGAAATGTCCCCCATGTATTGATGCTTCTAAAGCCATTTGCATAATGCCTATTAAGTGTATGTAAGATTCCACATCAAAAATGTTTCTTTCTTCATTATAAAATCTATACACATTTATTGAGGCCAAGTTACATGCGGTGTCATCCAAAAAAGCATATTCAGAACAAGGGTTTGTGGCATTAATTCTATTGTGTTTCGCCCATAGTTCTCCATCTTCACCTGCAGGACAAGTATGCCATTCATTAAACCTATCATCAAATTGAAGACCAGGGTCAGCACATTCCCAAGCGGATTTATTTATAAGATTCCATAGATGCCTTACATCTACTTTTTTATTTATCCTATTATCCACCCTACCTACTAATTCTATTTGGGCTTCTGGATTATTATCTAGGTTTGCCACCTTTTCCATAAAATCGCCATTAACTCTTACTGAATTATTACTATTTTGTCCCCCTACTGTTTGATAAGCCTCTCCCTCCATAGAAGTGTCATAGCCTAACTTCCCTAAGTCTCTTACCTTTTGTTCTTCCCTTGCCTTCCATTTTATAAAATCTTCAATTTCAGGATGATTAATATCAGCGATAACCATTTTTGCCGCCCTTCGGGTTGTTCCTCCAGATTTTATTGCTCCAGCATTTTTATCCAATCCTTGTAAAAAACTCATCATGCCTGAGGAAAAACCACCACTAGATAAGGATTCATTTTTTCCTCTAAGGGCAGAAAAGTTTGTCCCAACCCCTGAGCCTCCTTTAAAAAGTTTTGTTTCTGTTACATATTGTTCGGATATGGAATGTTTACCCATTAATTGGTCAGCAATAGACACTATAAAGCAAGCTGATGCCTGAGTTCGGGTATACCTATCCTTACTTTCAACTACTTTTCCCAATTTTTCATCATAATAATAATGACCATCAGGGGTACCGGAAATGCCATAGCTTCTCTGTAATCCTGTATTAAACCATTGGGGAGAATTAGGTGCCCACATCTGATTTAAAAAAGCATAGGCAAGTTCATCATAAAAGATTTGCCATTGGTTTTTATCTTCAATAAGTCCTTCATCCATAAGGGCATCTGCCCAAAATCCCACCAGCCTATCAGTTACTTCCTTCATACTTCTTTCATAGCCTACCTTATTTGGAACTCCTGCCTTCCTAAAATACTTACTGGCAATAATATTACAGGCATTTTGACTATAGTTAGCAGGAAATTCTAAATCCTTCATATCCAATATTATCTTACCTGTTTTCCAGTTCTTCATAAATACATCTACATTCTTCCATTCAAATAAATCGTAAACCGTTCTTCCTTTTTCTACTTCCAATCCCTGGGTAAACTTTCTAACCAGTAGTTCTCTCAAGTCAGCTCCTCCTTTATGATTTACTACAGCATGCTACTGTATAAAAATAAAAACACATTATATATGTATATTATTTTCTTATTATACCATATATAGTAGTAATTTCTATCCTTGATATAAAATTAATTTTAAAAACTCTATTATTGGAATCAATTAACAAAAAACATGGTCTTTTATAGTAAATAAGATACATTTTTTTATCTAAAAAATAGCTTAGCTGAAGAGAATGATTTTCTACTAAGCTATTTTTTAGATAATCTTTCTACAACTTATTTACTACATCCTTCCAAAAAACACCGTTCTGGCGAACAATTTCTGGTGCATTATCTAGTAGTTCATCCACCTCTAATAATAATTTTGTGATTATTTCACACCCTTGAGTATATGTGTTGATACAAGAAGGAAGACTCTTGTCCTTGCTAGCTTCAGGAAAGATATCTCGGCAATATATAGAACCAAAACATTCCTTAAATCTATCATGTAGTAAACATATAAGATAGCTATATGGCCAATCTGGCTCATCTGGTGATGTTCGTCCATATAAATATGAAATAAGCATACTCCCTGCCTCAATAATTCCACAACGATCTAGATAACCACCTCCCCCACCCCTAAATCCGCAAGCTGCTTTTATCACACCCTCAGGAAGGTCTATATCCAAAGCCTGGGCGCAGGCTCGAATAGCAGATTCAGAACAATGGTATTCTTTTAGTTTATATTCTCTTGCCAACTCTGAAGCCATTATAATTCTGGAATCCTTATCTAATAAAGACATTTTCTCACCCCGTACATTTCTAATAGAATATATTGTTTCTTCAAATTAAGAAAATAGGGAGAAGAATTAATTATTTCTTCTCCCTATTTATTAAATTCATATAATTATAAGATTAACTTACTATTTCTTCATCCTCTTCTTCACCTTTAAATAATACATTTATAAGTAGGTTTAATCCAATACCCATAATAACAGCTATGATAACTGTATTTGTTAAGAATAATTGAACTAATGAAGGTAAATTGTTAACAATTTCACCCATATCATATTGGGCATATATAGGAATAATTATAGAGAATAATAATGTTGTACCTACTATAAAAGAGTTTGCTGTGGTTTGCTTTGCGGAACCTATTAGTTGGATTCCAGACACAGCTATTGTACCACATACTACTACAAATACTGCACCAATTACTGGTCTAGGTATTGCAACTAATAATGCACCAAACTTAGGACTTAATCCATAAAGCAATAAAATTACAGCAGCAACTTGAACAACAAATCTTGAAGCTATTTTTGTAGTACCAATGATACCAATGTTTTGAGTATAACTAGTTACTGGAATACCACCAAAGAAACTAGCAACAACACAGCCTAGACCTTCGGCAAAAATACCCCTATTCATGTGTTTTACTCTAAAAGTTTCTCCAGCAACTGCACAAGTAGCAGCATAGTCACCTATTGATTCAATAATAGAGCCTAATATACCTACAAATACCCCTATTATTGCTCCTATACCAAAGGTCCATCCAAACCCAGGTCCACCATATGGGAATAGGGATGGAAGCGCAAACCATGGGCTATCAGCTATTAATTGCCAGTTTACCATACCCATAACCCCAGCCATTCCTAAACCAATAATCCAAATGGAGAAAAATATAGATCCTCTGGAAATTATGCCTCCTGCAATATTTTTAGTAGTAAATTGTAAAATAAATATTAACAATATAACTGATACGCCTAAAATAATATTTTCTATACTACCATCACCAATCATCCAACCAACAGCAGTTCTACCCAAGGAAAATCCTATGGTTACAACCACAATACCAGAGACAATTACTGGGAAAACTTTTCTAAGTACCCCTAAAAGACCTGAAGCACCGATAAGCATCTCGGTAATACTACCAACGAAAATTCCACCCCACATAGCAGGTAGTCCATATAATCCTGCAACTGAAGCTACCGCCCCAGTAACTGTTGCTGATGGCCCCTGAACAATTGGAAGTCTATTTCCTATAGTTGTCATAATAAATGTAGCTATACCCATAGTGAAAAGGCCTCGGTTTACCCATATTGCACCTTCCTCTGGAGAAAGTCCTGCAGCAGCAGCTACTAAAAGAGGTAAAACAAAGGGGGATATGTCCACTAATGTATGTTGCCAACCATATAATAAACTTTCCCACCAAGTATTTGGTTTGTCTTCGATACCTAAAATAGGCTCAATTATTCTTGGGTTTTCATCCCATACAGGCTGTTCGCCATGTAATCTTCTTTTCTCTTTTCTATCTTGAGACATGAGTTTCCTCCTAAATAGTTTATATTTTCCCTTGGAGGGAATAAAAAAACTTTTTTATCTATTCTTTTAAGGCTAGAAATTAAGCCTTTATTAAAACTACGTACAGCCTAAGCAATACTTGCCAACACTTAATATTTTATTGGCTTTATGTGGCTTTATGGCTTTTTTCATCCAAGTTGTTATATACTACTTTATTTATAACGTATAATGATTTCAATTTTTCCAGATGGGTGATGATTTTTATTAGCTACTGGGGAAATTCCCCAGTAGCTAATAATTGTAAACTAATAAAATCTTAGTCTTCTAAGAATGCAACTGCTCTACAGAATGCTGCTTCTCCACCTTCAAATTTCCATGGGAAAAGTCCTACAGTTAATCTCTTATTTTGTAGTTCTGGTGCACTAATTTCCCCACCTAGGTTTTCTCCGTGGAAGCAATTATGTTTAAATAGCTTATTATGAGTTAATTGGTAGTCTTCTACTGGGAATAATTTATCAACAGCTTCTTTACCACCGAATTTCTTTTCAGCTATAGCTCTAACTCTTTCACATTGTCCAAAGGTACCTTTACCTAAGAATCTTCCAATAGGTAAGTCCATTGGATGGTCAGTGGACACAGCATCAACAGCCCATAACTTGATTTTCTTTTCAAGTAGCCATGGAACCATATCAGGATGAGCGCCTGGATGTAAATGGATATATCTTTCTTCATCTGGTTCTGATCCACCAGTTGCATATTTATGCCATCCTGTATGAAGTATTAGGATATCCCCTTCTTTAACTTCTACTCTTTTTTCAATCATTTCTGGAGTATATACTGCTAAATCGTCCATTTCATCAGTTAAGTCTACTATAACTCCAGGTCCATATAACCACTCTAGTGGAATTTGATCAATGGTCATTCCATCAGTAATAAAGTGTCGTGGAGCATCTAAGTGAGTTCCTATGTGGTTTGAAGTTTGGATATATTGAGCATTAACACCATGCTCAGGCTTTCTCTTGAAATACTTTGACTCAAAGGGTGGATAAAAAGGCCAAAACTGTGTATCTACCCCAAGGTTTTGTGATAAGTCATATAATTTTTTTGTCATAAATAAAACCCTCCTTTTGTATTTAAAAAATATATTTTATTAACCCTTTCGGGTATAATGCTTATTTAGTCTTCCATTTGCTCTGCCATATACTCAGCTGCTTTCATAAAGCAATCCATTGGTGCTTGTACTAATCCTGCACCTACTTGGCCAATACCTGGTTCCTTATGAGCCATACCAGTATTGATTCTTGGAAGTATACCTGTTTCCAATACCTTTATTAAATCAATACCTGTAGGAGTACCTCTAAAGTCTAATGTAGGAATCTTAAAGTTATCATTTTCAGTAGAGGTTATTTCATACATTTCTAAGGTGAAATTAATAGCATCCTTTGGAGTTCCTCCAACAAATTTCACAATAGCTGGAGCTGCTGCCATAGCAAATCCACCAATACCTACAGTTTCTGTAATAGTACTGTCTCCTATATCTGGGTTAGCATCTTCTTGAGTAAAGCCTGGGAAAAATAGTCCTACTGGAGTATTAGCTGGAGCTGTAAACCATTTATCTCCCAATCCACTAATTCTTATTCCAAAGTCCGTACCATTTCTACACATAGCTGTAACAATTGTACTATTTTCAATTCCATGGGCCGCATCTGCAATAGCCTTGCACATACCCATAGTAATATTAATTGCAAAGTGTTCATTACCGTCTATAAACTTAAATACATCTGATATGTCTTTTTTATCAGCACCTGTTAAAGCAATAAATGGAGCTATTTGCTTAGCAAATAACGCAGTAGTTGCTCTATTTCTATTATGACAATCATCACCAGATTGTAGGGCTTGTACAACCATTGATTTCATATCTATACCCTCAGAAAGCTCTATAGCTTCCTTCATAATAGGATAAAGGGTTTTTTCCATCCACTTTAATCTGCTGATAACATTTTCATCAAAGGCCCCAAATCTGAGACATTTTCCTAAACCTTCATTCATATTAGTATAGGAATAGTTTCCATAAGTACGGTTTTGAAGTATATAGACTGGCATTGATGGGGATATTACTCCTGCCATTGGTCCTATTGATTGGTGATGATGGTTTGGTGCAAATTCAATTTCTCCACTAGCAGCTAACTTTCTAGCATCTTCTTCATTTTCTGCTAAACCTTCATATATTAAAGCACCAACTACAGCACCTTGCATAGGGCCGCACATTCTTTCCCACTCAATAGGTGGACCAGCGTGCATTATTAGGTTTTTCTTCATACCAGGCACTACATCCAATGCGATGCCCATGCCTACAACAAAAACTTCAGAATCTTGCAAGCGTTTAAGTACTTCTTTATTAGCATCTTCTCTGTTCATTTTTTGTTCCCTCCTTGATTTTTTTTAGTCATTGCTTTTAGTACAATTTTAGTATAACATAAATATTAAGAAATTTAAATAGAATTTTTAGATTTTGTTAAAATTTATACAGTCTTATTAACATAATCTAATTCCATTATATGTATTCTATACAAGATTGTAAAATCTTTCTTTTTTATTATAACTATTTTTACATTTTTTATGCTAAAATACTCATATGATGCTATTTTAAACTTTTACTATATTATTCTTGAATTTATTCATATAAATCATGAAAGGATGAACTTGTTTATGGTCCATGATCAAAGACAAAGAAGGCTTGTAGAAGTTGCTTATATGTATTACATAGATGGTCTTCAACAAAGTACTATCGCAAAAAAAATGTCTATTTCCCGTTCCATGGTATCCCTCCTATTAAGCGAGGCAAGGTTGAAGGATATAGTCCAAATTCAAATTAAAAATTCAGGGCTATATTGTTTTGACTTAGAAAGAAAGCTGGAAAGACTCTGGGGATTAAAAAGAGCAATCGTAATTCCTACCCATAGTGAAAAAATAAAAAGTCAAGATATTGCAATACAACTTGCAGATGCCGCCAGTGAATATTTAAATCAAATCTTGGAAGACAATATGACTATTACCCTTTCTTGGGGTAAGATATTATATGAAATGGCAATCAGATATCAGCACCACCCTAAGGAAAATATTATAGTAGCTCCTCTTATAGGTTGCATTGATTATTTACAGAATGATTTCCAGCCAAATATGATATGTCATAGACTGGCAAAAAACTTAAATGGTCAAGCATTAGCAATAAATGCACCCTTATATGTATCTTCAAAAGAACTACGGGATATGCTTATTAAAGAGAAAAATATATCAGCAGCCTTAGAATCTGCTGAGAAGTCAGATATAGCCCTATTCGGTATTGGTAATATAAATAATTCCATTATGAAAGATGTTAATATGTTTACAAAACTTGATTATGAAGGTTTGATTGAAAGTAGTGCCATAGGAAATATGGGTACATGGTTCTTTGATAAGGCAGGAAATTTTGTAGATTCTGAAATTAGCAATAGAACCATTGCCGTTGATAGGAACAAGTTGAAAAATATTAAATATCGTATAGCCATAAGTGGTGGTAGTGAAAACTCTGCTATTATACACTCTGCATTAAAAAGTAAAATTATGAATGTTCTAATTACAGAAGAACAGGTTGCTAAAGATATTTTAAATAGTTATAACAATGTTTCCCTATAGGCAATTAGCAGGATAGTCAAGACTACCCTGCTTTATTTATAACTACTTCTACCTCATATTGTTTTTTATCCTCCCTTAAGGGAATATAGTTTTCCCTTAGGGATTTTCCATCTATTTTTATATTGGCCACTCCCCTACTAAGCCCATGGGGATTTAATACTCTAATAATATATCTACTATTACCATACCTATAGCTTAATTTATATTCTTTCCATTCCTTAGGAATACATGGATTAATATATAGTTTATCCCCCCTAGGTTGTAACCCTAAAATATACTTAATACCTACTGTATACATCCAACCTGCCGCTCCTGTATACCATGTCCATCCCCCTCGGCCAATATGGGGAGAAACTGCATATACATCTGCTGCCATTACATAAGGCTCTACCTTATAAGTGGCACATTCTATTTGGGTACGACTATGATTTATAGGATTTATTAAATTAAAATACTCTACAGCCTTTTCTCCTTCCCCCAACATTGCCAGTGCATTTATTACCCAGGTAGCCCCATGGGTATATTGACCACCATTTTCCCGTACACCTGGCACATATCCCTTTATATAACCTGGCTTCAATTCTCCATCATCAAAGGGGGGAGTAAATAATAAAATCAGCCCCTCATTTTTCTTTACTAGATGTTGTTCCACTGCATTCATTGCCCTCCGACTTCTCTCCTTGCTCCCTCCTCCTGAAATAATTGCCCAGGACTGGGCTAATGAATCAATCATACATTCATCATTTTCAATAGAGCCTAAAGGGGTTCCATCATCAAAATATGCCCTCCTATACCAATTACCATCCCAACCATTTGATTCAATATTTTCCCTAATATACTCTGCTTTCCTTTTATAGTTTTCTGCCCTTTCTGTATCCTTCTTTAATTCACATAAGGGTATAAATCGGTTTAAAATCAAGTATATAAACCATCCTAGCCAGATACTTTCTCCCTTTCCTTTATTGCCCACTGTACTCATACCGTCATTCCAATCCCCTGAACCCATTAGAGGGATTCCATGTTCTCCAAATTTTAACCCTCTATCAATTGCCCTTATACAATGTTCATATACTGTGCCAGAATACTCAGAAATCCTTGGTACCCCATACCTTTCATCCTGTCCTTCCTCCAAAGGTTCTTCCTCCAAATAGGGCACTTCTTCTAATAAAATACTATAATCCTCTGTTTGTTCTATATATTCAGTCACACATAGGGGAAGCCACAGCAAATCGTCAGTAAAGCGGGTACGAATTCCTTTCTCTTCTGCTCCTGGATGCCACCAGTGCTGGACATCCCCCTCTAAAAATTGATGGGCACAATTAATTAATATTTGTTCTCTTGATGCCTGGGGAAATATTGGCAAAATATTCATAGTGTCCTGTAGCTGATCTCTAAATCCATATGCCCCACCAGATTGATAAAAAGCTGATCTTGCCCACAACCTGCAGGCAATTGCTTGATATAATAACCACCCATTCAATAAATAATCCATAGAAACATCAGGAGTGCTTACTTTTACCTTGCCTAAGAGATTTCTCCAATAATTTTTTGTTTCCCTTAATATCTTTTCCAAATACTCTATATCCTTATGTTGTGCTAACAAACTCTTTATTTCTTCAATATCCTTACCATAACTTAAAAGAAAACCAATACTTTTTTTCTCATTTGGCTGGAGTTTTATATCTATTTGAATAGCTCCACAGGGATCAAGACCCCCTCCTACTCTATTAGATAGGGCCTCCCTCATTAACCCCTTAGGACTAACCAAGCTTCCCTGATTCCC
This sequence comes from Eubacteriaceae bacterium, assembly GCA_012838085.1. Classification (GTDB taxonomy): domain Bacteria; phylum Bacillota; class Clostridia; order Eubacteriales; family Garciellaceae; genus DUPX01. The sequence continues at coordinate 22,938 of DUPX01000119.1, read as the reverse complement.
CAAAAATTCTTCATTATCTCCTGTATAAGATATTATTTCTTCTGAACAGGAAAGACCCACAATTGAATGGGGATATTCCGTATTATAGGGGTTCTTTATTAAAATACATTGTCCTTCTTTATTCCAATCAGTAAGAATAAAAGGTAATGTAATATCCAGGTCTACCCCCATTACAGGCCTTATATAATATGTTAAACTCAATCTTCTTTCCTTATCACTATGATTATGCAGCTTTAATAAATTTATCTTTATAGACTCTTCTAGTGGTACATACATTATCAGATTTTGATTAATACCATGGCTATCATGATAAAACTCAGAATAACCCCAACCATGATGAATAGAGTATTTCCCTTGGTCTCTGATAGGAAGACCAGTTGGAGACCAGATTCTTCCATCTTCTTCATCTCTAATGTAAATCACTTCAGAAATAGGATCCGAGGTAGGATCATTAGACCAGGGAGTAAGCTTGTTTTCCCTGCTATTTTCTGCCCAAGTAAAACCCGATCCATTTTCTGATACTTGAAAACCAAAATCTGGATTAGAAATTACATTAATCCAAGGGGTGGGTGTCTGAAGATTATCCTTTAACTCAATTATATATTCATCACCATCCCTAGTGAATCCACCATAACCGTTATAAAAAAATAAATCTTTTTCCTCTTCTTCTAATAGTGGATAGTTTTCTATTGGGGTAGTAAACTTTTTAATCGGAGGAAGGGAGGAATCATTATTATCTATTTTCAACTGTTTAGTAATGTTTTCTTCATCACTCCTAAGAATAAATCTGGCTACACTAAGTAAAAGGATATAGTCCTCTTCAGGTAATATATTGGCATTTAAGATGAAAAGCCCACCGTACTGGTTAATTAAGTCTCCACAACCTAAATTAAATATTTCTTCTTTTAACATCTCCTCTAAAGGCTGATAATAACTACTTTCATCTTCATTAAGTAGAATTAAATCCACCTTTAATCCCTTCGTTCTCCAATATTTATGTGCCTTTATAATCTGTTCTACCATATCCATTTCGTGAATGGCTGATACTGAAATCAATACAATAGGCAAATCACCAGATATGCCGTAGGCCCATAAGCAGTTTTGTCCCTGGGCATTTTGTTTTAGATAATCAGATAGCTTTCTTCTTAAGGGACTTAATTTTAAAATATGGGATAACATATCCTGGTAGAGGATAATCTCTTTTAAACTCATATCTAAATTTTGTACCTGAATTTGATTTCTTATCTTAGACAATTGAAATGCCTGCTTTACAGATAATGGTTCGCTATATTTTAATGCTAGCAAGCGGACCTGCTCTTTAGTATCCCCTATTCCATTTACAAAGGTCAAAGTTATACTATCCTGTGCTGGTACTTTTACCTTAGATCTAAGGCTTATAATAGGGTCTAATACTGCACCTATGCTATTATCTAAAGGTAAATGCAACTTCTCTGCATTAGATAGTACTCTAGCCCTACCAATGAAGTTGTTTCGGGATGTTTCATATTCAAAGTTCCCTATCCTTTTACCATCTATAGTTAAAATATGGAAGTACCAATTTTCCTTTTTAAAATCACCTCTAGGCCTTCTGGAGGCCATTATTCCATCTATTCCCTCCATTTTCTCTGTTCTTACAAATAAATTATTAAATGCAGGATGGGCAATATCTGCTGACTGGGGCGCCAAAACTAGTTCTAGATAACTAGTAACTTCCAGTTCCTGCTCCAAAGTTTCGTGGTTAGTAATTGTCAGTTTTCTTATTTCAACAGGATGTTCTGTAGAAATAACTATTTCTGTATGACACTCAATGTTATCGTCCTTTCTAATAAATTCTCCTTTATCTTCAGAAAATACCACCCTGTATTTATCTGTTTTTTTACCTATAGGCCTTTCTGTAGTAGACCATATTTTATTATTCTTTAGATTTTTTATAAAAATAAAGTTTCCGTAATTATTATGAGAACCCTCTCTCCATCTAGTTATCTGCATATCTCCTGCCCTGCTAAAACCTGTGCCAAGGGTTGTTATCATTACCTGATAAAAACCATTAGTTAAGATATGGTAGTGGGGAGGTTCTTCGGGTGCCCATTCAAATATTCTTTCAATATCAACCTCATTAACTTTTCTATCTTCTTGATCCATTGGTTGAATTTCTTCTTTATAATCCTTTGTTGTTATTACACCTAATGGGACCTTTTCTTGTAATAAGCTTTCTCCAGCTTTTATAACTGGATGGCTATGAAATCTTTTTTTCATTATATTATCATTTAGCATATTATTTAATACCATGATACCCATACCCTGATGATGGGCCATAAAACTCATTATAATCATTTTATTTCGTCCTCGAGGTAGACGTTTTACTGTATAATCTACAGCTTCATATAGGCCATATTTACCCTCAAGGTCTGATCCTATTAAGTCATAGATATTATTCATAGCCTCTATCGGTGCAATAGGTAAGGCCAATAAGCTGGAATAAGGGGAAACCACCATGTCAGTTTTTAATCCTCTCTTTAACCCCAGTTCTGGCACTCCAAAAGCTTTATATTGATAATTTAGGGATAGGTCAAAGGCATAATATCCAGATTCTGAAGTCCCCCAAGGCACCTTTCTTTCCCTTCCATATTTTATTTGTGCCGCTACTGCTGTTTTATAAGTTTCAGATAATAATGTATTTTCATAATGATTCATTATAAGTGGAGGCATTAAATATTCAAACATTGTGCCGGTCCAAGATACCAATGACTGGTAGCCATTTACCTTTGTTAATGGCCTGCTAAGTTTAAACCAATGTTTTTTAGGTACCTTACCTTGGACAATGGCTAAATAACTTATTATTCTAGCTTCCGAGGCTAACAAATCATAATATGAATCTGTTAACTTTTCTTCTTGGGCATTATAACCAATAGAAAAAAGTTGTCTTTCTTCACTATATAGTTGACTAAAATCTGTGTCTTTTATAATATTTTTAACATCCATTATATAATCATAGATATTATTTTTTACCTGATCTATATTTTCTAAGCATCCTTCTAAATCTTTTATTATTTCCTTTATATCTAAATCAATGGTTCTATTTTCATTCTGATCTAAATTTATTAGTCTTACCCTAAGTTCCTTATAGCTTATCTCTAAATCTAATAGGCTATTATTTTTTTGAATAAAATCTAAAGAATTTATAACTTCTTTGTCTAATGTTTTTCTTTTGTTTAATAATATTTTTGGAAAGAATTTTCTCAATAAATATTTACTTTCATTTACCAGAATAATTAGCTTTTTATACCAATACTCATCACTACACTCTATTGTGTCTGCAAGTTCCAATAGATCTATCCATTCTTGTAATGAAATACTCTCCTCTTCACTTTTATCAATAATATTCTTTATGATACCCGAATCTTTTACTCTGCTTAATCTTAAGACACTTGCCAATCCTTTAACATTGTTTATATTAATAAGATTGCTATTCAAACATTCCTTTAGTCCCGCTTTTAGTGTCATTAAATATGCTATGAAATTTCCACTATCAACTGTAGATATATAGTGGGGATTTAATACCTCTAATGACTGGGTATCATACCAATTATATAGATGCCCATTCCATGTTTTCAGTTTTTTTATGGTGGTAAGTGTATCTTTAATCTTCTTTAACATTTCCAATATAGTAATATATCCAAAGTCCTTGGCTGATAATATAGCCATTAATAGAAATCCTATATTGGTGGGGGAGGTGCGATGAGCTATACCATTGTGAGGCTCTACTTGATAATTATCAGGAGGTAAAAAGTTATCCTGTTCCCCAGCAAAATCTTCATAATATGCCCACATTTTTCTACATAATCTATCCAAAACAATTTTATCCTCTTTTCTTATATCTTCAATTAGAACTTTTTCTTCACTAACCTTTTTGGCAATAAATGGGGAAAATAACCAAGGTAGGGATAAGATAATTGCTATAGAAAATCTTAGAGGGTTTGCCCATAAAGAAAAAAATATAAAGAGAATGGAAGTTAAAAAAGACCATTTCATCCTTATGAAGTAACCTTGAGTATCATTTGTAATATCCTTTTCTACCTCTGCTGCAGTTTTCCATTCTAACAGATTTTTATTAGAAATTTTGACTCTATATAAAGTTCGAATTATAGCATCCATCATTACATAGCTATGGTGAACTAAAAATATATAGGAGAGTAGACTCTGGTATAGAGATGCCTTTAAGCCGAAAACCATATTACCATTAAACCTCTCCCTTGCTATTATCCTATCCTTTCTGGTCAAGAGATTAAAAATTCCTAATATTGTTGGAAAGAATATTGAAAACAATGGTAATACTAACCAAACAAAAATATTTCCAGGGAAAAATAATAGGGCTAATATAATAAAAGCTAAATTAAATGTAGAGACTAGACTCCTTCTAAGGTTATCTAATATCTTCCACTTGGATATGCTGTTTATAGGGTTTTTAACCCTTTTACCCTTACCATCTATTACCCAATTAGATAGCCACTGTATTAGCTGCCAGTCTCCCCTTACCCAACGATGTAATCTTGCCATATAGGAATTATAATTTGAGGGATATCCATCTATTAATTGAATATCGCTGGCTAAGCCAGTTCGTAAATAACTACCTTCTAATAAATCATGACTTAAAATTGAATTAGTAGGTAGGGAATCACCTAAACATTTACGAAATGTATCAATATGATATATTCCCTTACCAGTAAATATACCCTCTCCGAATAAATCCTGATAAACATCTGAAATTGCTGTTGTGTAGGGATCAATTCCACCCTGACCTGCAAATATTCTGGACAAATATGTTTTATTGACACTCTTAATATCAAGGTTAATTCTTGGCTGAATTAATCCATATCCTTCCACCACAACATTCTTTTCTGTATTTATAATAGGCTGGTGGAGGGGATGGGCTATAGCTCCCACTAACTTTTTTCCTTCCTCTATGGGCAAAATAGTATCCCTATCTAATGTTATTACATATTTTATTTTGGAAAGTTTACTTAGGTCTCCTACAATATAACTATAGGATGTGTTTTTTTCTCCCCTTAATAGGTTATTTAATTCTATAAGTGCACCCCTTTTTCTTTCCCAGCCCATCCATCTGTTTTGTGTTTCTGACTTTATTCTATGTCTATGGAAATATAAAAAAGGATTTTTCTCATATTTCTTATTTAAGTGTTCTATTGCTATCTTTGCTCTATCTAAAATTTCTTGATCCTGAGATAAGTGTTCCCTGTCTCCATCGATAAAATCTCCAGCTATTGCAAAGTAAAAGTTTTCATCTCTATTAGATAGATAGTGAACCTCCAATTGATTTATTGTCCCTTCCACATCTTCTGGATCACTAAGGAGAGTAGGCATAACAATAAGAGTGGCATTTTCTTCCCCTATACCATTAGGAAAGGTTAATTTTGGAACAAACCTAGGTTTTGTATTTTTAATATGGAGCCAATTATATAAACCTATACTAATATCACTAAGGGGTATTAGGGATAATAAGATTATAAACCCACTTAAACTAACTCCATTTGCTACACTTGGATTATTCTCCATATATTTGAAGTACCCATAAATTCCTAAAAGAGTTGCTAAAAAAGCTATAGAAATAAAAATTGGTAGAGTATATGAGGATAATTTTTCCACAATAACTACTCTATTTTTTTTTCCAAGGGAATTATATAATTGTTTTTTTCCACTATCAATTAAATAAAAGCCTACATGCTTTCTTTTTAAAATTACATTTTTGTCGGCAAAGTTTTTAGCACAATCTATAGCCTTCTTGGCCACATAACTTTCTGCTACTCCACATTCTTTAGCTATAGCAATAATTTCTCTTCTATAGTAATCTCTAGATTCAAAATCCATTCGACTATAGATTCCAGCAGGATCCATTCTTAATATTCTTTCTACAACAGAAAGCTTCTCCACTATATTATTCCAGTTTAGATTTTCTATAGTATGAATACTGGTAATAGAATTGCCAATTGAAACCTTTCTAGCAGCTTGCTGATGGTAGGATTGTTGTATGATATCCTCTATATTTTCTTCCCTTTTTTCTAATTTCTCTAAAAGATAGGCCTCAAATTCCTTATTATGTATACTATTTTTTTTAAGTATCTTAACAAGAAATTCAGCTAATATTGGATGAATACTCTTTTTGGTTTCTATATGTTTTTTTATGCTAATAAACAAATGTTCCTTTTCTAATCCTTCCCATTCTTTTATTATCCTTAATTGGGATTGGGAATTTTCAACCTTCTTAGATATAATATTAATATTTTCAATTAAAGCTATAACTAGCATTAAAGGCAATACCCATAATTCAGCTATTGTAAGGGTCTTTCTTGTTTGATATGCCTCTAAAAAATCTAAAATCAGTTTTTCATCAATCCTGCCATCACTATGGGAAACCATCTCTAAAGAAAGGGCATAAATTCTTAAAATACCCTTAAAATTATTATTATCTAAAACTTTTAATTTCTGTGTTCTTTCTCTACTTAAACCATGATAAATACTTTTTACTTGGTTCTCTATGATATAAAAATTATCCAGTAGCCATTCACAAGGAGGGGTTAAATAAATATCCTCTTTTATATCCTTGTTCAAATTTTTATATATATTAAATATCTCATCGTAATTTTTCTTTAATCTACCCTTTAAGGAAACAGCTGTTTTTTCTTTGGAAGATAGTCTATGGTTTTCTGCAATCCGTATCCCATGCTGTTGTAATTGTTCAGGGCTAAGTAGCACATCATTAATTTCAATCATATCCGTCTATCCTTCCATCTATAATAAGTTTTTATATTTTATTTTTTTCCATCAATTAATCTTTTAATTTGATCCGTAAAAAGAATTGATAGTTCTTCTGCAAATTCCTCTGTAGCACCTTGAACATATAAATTAATTAATGGTTTTTCACTATCAGGAAGTACAATTGCCCATCCTTTTTTATTTTTAAACTTTACTCCTTCAAATAATTCTAAATCTTCCCTATTATTTTGAGACATTACCTCTTTTAGTACTCTGCCTTTATCTTCCCATTTACATTGTATATTGGCTTTTTTATAGAAATATTTTGGTATTTCCTTTCTTAATTCCTCTAAGGTTATATTTTCTCTAGATAAATAATCAGTAATTATAGCCGCTGCCCAAATTCCATCATAATGCATTGCATAAGATAGTAGTTTAGTCTTTTCCTCACCTTTTACCGACAACATTTTATTCATTACCTGGGAGGGGGCTGATTTGGTGCGAATAACTTTACTATTATATTGCTTTGCAATATCCTCAATTACCTCTGGAAAGGTATGAGGGACTATTAAATCCTGACAGCCACCTATCTTTAATAATAATAGATGGGCTAGCAATTGATAGTCCTCCTGTTGGATCCTTCTTCCATTACCATCAAATAAAATAAGGTCATCTCCTCTTTCATAAATAAACACACCTATTTTTGAACTACTACACTTCACTTGATGTTCTATAAAGTGATTATACTCCTTTGGATTGCCTGATGTTTTTATTTTCAAAACCCTATATCCTGCTAATTCTAATATCTTACTACTTAAGTAAAGAATATTATCGGAAGGAGATCCGATTACTACACTTTTATTTTCTGAAATTTGTTTATTTTTAATTAATGAAATACCTTTATTAATGTATTGGGTGGAAAAGTCTTGCTGTCTTATCACCCTTGATATTTGTTCATTATTGACCCGTTCAAAATCTCCCCTGTTAAATATGTTTTCTATTCTTCTTTCTACTGAACGTTCAATATTTGCTCCCATATTATTCATAACTTCAATATGGATTTTATTTTGATCTGCTAGTTCTGCACTGACATAAACCCCACCCTGTCCATTAAAGTATTTAATTGCATAGCGATGGAGGGGCAAAGGGCCTGTCCCTACATCAATTACACTCTTTCCAGTAGAAATAATGCCACAACTAATAGCTTCTTTTATCATTAAGCTCCCTTTATTTGAATCAGAGGAAACTATCAATTGGCCCCTGTTTTCTAAAAAGTCGGAGGCAATAGCTGAACCCAATTGAGTCGCAAATTCAGGAGTAATATCTATATTAAATAAACCAGTAATATCTCTATGACCAAATAATATTTTTCTTGCATTATCTTTCCAAATAAGGTGTTGATTAATTACTGTATCTTCTTCTACGTTTTTATAGGGCCAGATCTTTATATTAGGGTTAATGGTTGCTCCAGATTCTATTTTTGCCCCATTTCCTACCACTGACTGCTGATATAGATTTACCCTATCTCCTATGACAACATCACTACATATTATACTTCCTCGACATTGGACCCTGTCACCCAAATAGGTATTATCCCAGATTATAGAGTTCTTTATGCTGGTACCACAGCCTAGCTTACAATTACTACCTATTACACAATTAGGTCCGATAATAGTATTTTCTTTTATAAAACTATTACGGCCTACTATTACAGGTGGATGGAATTCTACATCTTCACTATATTGAATTCCCCTTTCCAACCACACTCCCTCTTCTATTTCTTTATAGTTCTTTAAAATATCATCTATTTCGACCATTCCATTTAATACATCAAACTGAGATTGAGTGTAAGTTCCTATATCTCCAATATCACACCAATAATCCTTACTAATATAACCATACATTGGTACCCCATCCCTAAGTAGTTTTGGAAATAAATCCTTACTAAAATCAAACTTATCACCTATTTTGTAATAATCCATTACTTCTGGCTCTAAAATATATATTCCTGTATTTATAGTGTCACTAAAAACTTCACCCCAGCTAGGTTTTTCCAAAAATCTAATAATCTTATCCTTTTCATCTGTTATAATAACTCCATATTCTAATGGGGTCTCTTCCTTTTTCAAAACTAGAGTAGCCTTTGATTTTTTTTTCTGTGAAATTCTATAGCTTTGGCTATATTAATATCAGTTAATGCATCACCACTGATCACTATAAAGGTGTCGTCTAAAAAATCCTGGGCATTCCTTACACTACCGCCTGTTCCAAGGGGATTTTTTTCTATGAAATAACTAATTTTTACCCCCCAATCATCACCATCTCCAAAATAATCCATAATGGTATCTGGTAGATAAGCAAGGGTAACTGCTATTTCCTCAATATTATTTCTTTTTAATAGCTTTATAATATATTCCATTATTGGTATGTTTAAGATTGGTACCATAGGTTTTGGAAGGGGGCAAGTTAAGGGCCTAAGTCTTGTGCCCTCACCGCCTGCCATAATAACAGCCTTAATTTTAATCACTCCTATGTTTTAATAATTTATATGTATTATATGGAAGTTAGGTTTATCTATACATTGAAAAAAAGAGGTTGGAAAAAGTTATTCTCCAATCCTCTTTATTATTTCCCTTCTTATGGTCTAGATACAAAGATATTGTCTCTAATATAAAATCTCCAAAGTTTATTCACATATTCCTCTGCATAATCAATGTTAATTCTTTTGGATTTAACTATATCTGGCTTTTCCTTGCTATCTAGAATATATATTTCATTTCCAAAAACTAAATCACTTCCATTTAAGGATTTATCTATGGCTAATGCCTCACATAGTTTTCCTGGTCCATTAGTTAAATTATTTATTTGTTTCCCCTTAATTTTTCTATTTTGCTTTAATATTTCTATTCCTTCTATAGGTTCCACCCCCCTTATTAAAACCGCTTCTGGAATTTCTTCTTCTCCAGCTACTATATTCAAACAATAGTACATTCCGTATATCATGTAGACATAGGCTTTACCTGGGCGACCGAACATAACTTCAGTCCTTTGGGTTCGTCGATTATTATAAGAATGGGCAGCTTTGTCTTCAGGTCCCATATATGCCTCTGTTTCTACAATCTTTGTCATAATTCTATCCCCACCTATATTCCTTATAAGATATTTCCCTAATAATTTTTGGGCTAATAGTACAGAATTTCTTTGATAAAAAGATAATTCTAATCTCTTCAATGGAAAGCCTCCCTATGAGTTTTTTGCAATTGTTTAGCATTATTACTGTCTAAATATCCCACTTATATGCAGATTATTATATATCATGATATAATAAATATGTAGATTTATTTAAGAAAGGGGTTTACTATGGAAAAAACATCTTTAGGAAGAACAAATTTGATGGTAAGTCGCACTAGCTTTGGAGCATTACCTATACAGAGAATTTCTTTAAAAGATGCTGAGTATCTTCTAAGAAAAGCTTATAATAATGGAATAAATTATTTTGATACCGCTAGAAAGTATAGTGACAGTGAAGAAAAGATAGGATACGCACTTTCTGATGTTAGGGAAAAAATAATTATTTCTACAAAAAGTCATGGAGAAACAGGTAAGGAATTATTAGAACATATAGACATAAGCCTTAAGAATTTAAAAACTGATTATGTTGATATATTGCAAATACATAACCCTTCATTTTTGCCTGTCCCTGGCCATAAAAGTGGTCTTTACGAAGCATTGTTAAAGGCAAAAGAAATGGGGAAAACCAGATTTATAGGTATTACCAATCATAAACTAAATATTGCAAATGATGCTGTCCTTTCTGGCCTTTATGATACAGTACAATTTCCCCTATCTTCAATATCCTCCCAAGAGGACTTAGCTTTAATAGAACTTTGCAAAAAACATAATATAGGACTAATAGCTATGAAGGCATTATCTGGAGGTCTTATTACAAATGCGGCCTCTGCTTTTACCTTTTTAAGACAATATGAGAATGTTGTACCTATTTGGGGTATTCAAAGGGAATGGGAATTGGATGAATTTATATCCCTTGAAGGAAATCCTCCTAATTTAGATCAGGAAATGATAGAAATAATTGAAAAGGATCGTAAAGAGTTAGCTGGTAGCTTTTGTAGAGGTTGTGGTTATTGTATGCCCTGTCCAGTTGGAATACCTATATCAGTTGCTGCCAGAATGTCCTATATGTTAAATCGTTCTCCCATTATGCCTTTTATGACTGATGAATGGAGAGAGAAGATGGATAATATTAATAATTGCATTGAATGTGGCCAATGTAAAAGTAATTGTCCCTATGAGTTAGACACACCAAATCTTTTAAAGAAAATGTTACAATCCTATAATGCTACATATGAAAACTATAAAAGGAGCATTTCTAAGTAAATCTTTTGACCTTTTGTTGACTTTTGTCTTTTTGAAGGAATATAATATTATTAAGAATCTAAATATCTATGTTAGGTGAGGCTCCTGTAAAGATATATGCTACTGCCCAGAAAAATCTAGAGATTCCAATGGGTTAACAAAAACTATCGTGAAGGTGATTTTTAATGTAGCTGGTTATAATGCCAAAGCTTTACAGTGCCAAAGCTCAATGTAAGAAAACTTTCTCTACCATTGAGTAGAGTTTTTTTTTGAAAGGGAGTGATAGTTATGGATACTGGGCCTGTCCCCCGGAAAAGCTTATATAAAACATATCAATACTTTAGAGCCATAACTATCTATGGGGATAATTGGCTCTGCCAAGGAGGTCTTTATTATGACAGAAAAAATCCTTCAATTAATACATGAAAAAAAGTGGAAAGACGTGCATGAAGAGGTAATTACCCTTAACCCAGTGGACATTGCTGAATTATTTGATGAATTAGGAGAAAGTGAGATATTAATCTTATTTAGATTATTACCTAAAGATGTGGCAGCTGAAGTTTTTTCCTTTCTATCTAGCGATGATCAGATGACTATAGTAAATGCTATTACAGAAAAAGAAACCCAGTATATTATGAATGAACTATACTTTGATGATATGATTGACTTTTTAGAAGAATTGCCATCTAATATGGTAAAAAAAATACTTAAAAATACAAAATATGAAGAAAGAAAATTAATCAATCAATTCCTTAATTATCCAGAATATTCAGCAGGTAGTTTAACAACTATTGAATATGTAGAGTTTAGAAAATATATTACAGTAAGAGAAGCAATGGCTCTAATAAAGGAAACAGGTATTAACAAAGAAACTATCTACACCTGTTATGTAACCGATAGAAATAGAAAATTGGAGGGAATAGTATCCTTAAGAACATTAGTTATCAGCGAGTCTGAAGCTACTATAGAGGACATAATGGAAACAGATATTGTTTATGTTCATACCCATGATGACCAGGAGGAAGTAGCCCATATTTTTAAAAAATATGATTTTATGGCCCTGCCTGTAGTGGATAATGAGGATAGATTAATCGGTATAATAACTTTTGATGATATTTTAGATGTTATTGACCAGGAAAGTACTGAAGACTTTCAAAGGATGGCTGCAATACAGCCATCAGAAACTGAATATCTTAAAACTAGCATCTTTATCCTTTCAAAGCATAGAATAACCTGGTTGCTAATCCTCATGATTTCAGCCACCTTTACAGAAAATATTATTCATCACTTTGAAACAGTATTAGAATCAGTAGTTGTACTTGCAGCCTTTATTCCCATGCTCATGGATACAGGTGGAAATGCTGGTACCCAGTCATCCACCTTAATTATCCGTGGTATGGCATTGGGGGAAATTGAAACTAGGGATTACTTTAAAGTAATGCTAAAGGAATTGCAAATAAGTTCTTTGGTAGGCTTTGTTTTAGCATTGATTAACTTTCTTAGGACCTATTTTATTCAAAAAATTCCATTTAATCTATCTGTTACAGTAAGTATTACACTTTTTGCCACTGTAGTTATGGCAAAGATAATAGGTGGTATATTACCCTTAGGAGCAAGAAAACTAAAATTGGACCCTGCTATTATGGCGGGACCACTAATTACTACAGTAGTTGATACAGCTTCCCTTATACTATATTTTACCCTAGCTTCAATAATTTTAAAAATATAAAATTAGATGATTTGATTTTCAGACCACCTAATTTTAGCAAGAAAATTATGCTTCTATACTAAATATTATAGACCAATAGAAAGAAATTCATTTTTGATGTTACTCCCTAAATCCGAGCACGGATTCAGGGAGTTTTATCAATAGTTAGTTGATAAAAATATTCCAAACTATTTAATACTATTTTTATCGCTTGAAATAAACTTATTTAAAATTTTCAATTCATGGGGAGTTAGATACCTCCATTTACCAAGAGGTAAGTTTTTTAATGTTATATTCATTATTCTTATCCGTTCTAGCTTCACAACATTGTATCCGAAATATTCACACATTCTTCTTATTTGCCGATTTAAACCCTGGGTCAAAACTATTTTAAATATATATTTACTTATTTTCCATACTTTGCAATCTTTAGTTATGGTATTTAAAATTGGCACTCCTTTTGACATATTCCTAATAAATTCTGTTGTAACCTCCTTGTCCACTGTCACTATATATTCTTTTTCATGATTATTGCTGGCCCTAAGAATCTTGTTTACAATATCCCCATCATTTGTTAGAAGAATTAAGCCTTGGGAATCCTTATCTAACCTCCCCACATGAAATATTCTTTTTGAGTAATTAATAAAATCAATAATATTACCCTTTATTCTTCTATCTGTAGTACAGATAATACCCCTAGGTTTATTAAAGGCAATATAAACAGGTTGCTCTTTTGACCCTAAAAGTTGTCCATTTACCCTTATTTCGTCTAGAAGACCTATCATGGTTCCTTTTATTGCTCTTTTACCGTTAATAAGGACTTTACCTTCTTCTATTAATCTATCTGCTTCCCTACGGGAACAAAATCCTGTAGAACTTATATATTTATTTATTCTAACTTTTTCTTCCATTCAATCTTTCTCCTTGTAATATTATTGTTTATATTTTATACCATAATTAAGGTTACATCAAAGCAGACTTTAATATGTAAGAATCTTAACCTTTTACTTTGTTTATCTAATATAATTTTGGGGTAAAAAAAATGTATACTATAAATAAATAACGGCTATTAATAAATTATATTATAAGGAGGAGAAAAAATGAGCTTTATGGTAAATGATAATGTTACTTGGGTAGGTAAAATTGATTGGGAATTAAGAAGCTTCCATGGTGCTGAATATTCTACATATAAAGGATCAACCTATAATTCCTATCTAGTAAGGGATGAAAAAACAGTATTAATCGATACCGTTTGGGAACCTTTTGCAAAAGAATTTGTTGCCAACTTAAAAAAGGAAATAGACTTAAATGAAATTGACTATATAATAGCAAATCATGGGGAAGTTGATCATAGTGGTGCATTACCGGAATTAATGAAGGAAATCCCTGATACTCCTATTTATTGTACCCCTAATGCTATAAAATCTTTAAAAGGTCAATACCACCAAGACTGGAATTTTAAAACAATTAAGACTGGAGATACTCTAAATCTTGGGAAAAAAGAACTTATCTTTATAGAAGCTAGAATGCTTCACTGGCCTGATAGTATGTTCTGTTATCTGACTGGAGATAATATTCTCTTTAGTAATGATGCTTTTGGTCAGCACTATGCATCAGAATTCATGTTTAATGATCTAGTTGACCAGGCTGAATTATACCAGCAAGCTATTAAATACTATGCAAATATACTTACTCCTTTCAGTAAATTAGTGGAAAACAAAATTAAAGAAGTAATAAACCTAAATGTACCTGTAGATATGATTTGTACCAGCCATGGTGTTATTTGGAGGGAAGACCCACTACAGATTGTAAATAAATATATGGAATGGGCTAATGATTACCAGGAAAACCAAATAACCATTATCTATGACACTATGTGGAATAGTACTAGAAAAATGGCTGAAGCTATAACTAAGGGAATAAAAGAAGTAAATAAAGATGTGAATATCATATTGCACAATGCGGCAAAAACTGATAAGAATGAAATACTTACAGATGTATTTAGGTCCAAAGCTATATTAGTTGGATCACCAACAATTAATAGCGGTTATTTAAACTCTATTGCAGGAATTCTAGAATCTATCAGGGGACTAAAATTTAAAAATAAAAAAGCGGCTGCCTTTGGTTCTTATGGTTGGAGCGGTGAGCAGGTTAAAATGATTACTGATGAACTAAATAAAGCAGGTTTTGAAATTATGAATGAAGGAATTAGAGCTTCATGGAATCCTAATGAAGAAGCCGTGGAAGAATGTTATGAATTTGGTAGAAATATTGGTAATGAAATAAAATAATTATTTTAAAAATGCTTGTTTTGAAAACAAGCATTTTTAATATCCTACATTTTCTGATTCAATTAACTCTGATAAAACCTTAACTGCCTCTTCTTCGTCCTTACCATCTGCAATTATAGTAATCTTAGCTCCCTCACTGGCACCAAGGGTTAAAACTCCTATTATACTCTTTGCATCAATTTTTGTATTACCTTTTTGGATATATATCTCACTTTTGTAATTATTAGCAAGTTGTACAAAATTTGAAGCTGATCTGGCATGTAAGGTAGTTTTATTTTTTAGAATTACTTCTTTTGAAATCATTTTGTCCACCCTTTCATTTAGAACCAAAAGCCATCCCCACATAGGGAGATGGCAATTCCCAGTGATGCCGTTTCTCCGTAATTTTCATCCCCGCTCTCAGGCAGGTGGGTGCCCTATTCTTCATTTCTGTTTTCCTTAAAAAGGCTTAACATAGATGAAAAAACTCAGGCTCCCTGATGTACACTGTCGGTTGAAAATACAGATTATACGCACACCCTAGGTTTTATACTAGTATAGCATATAAAATTAAGAATTACTATAGTAGCAAAATTTATGTTAGTTTATACTATTTATACTTCTTTAAATATTATACTTCTCTTGTAATTGTTTTGAGGGTATTAAAATATCCTTTAGGAACTTTTCATAGGTTTTAACCAAACTTCCATTCTCATCAATCTCAAATATATTTAATTTATTTTTATTGATAGAAACCTCTGAAAAACAATTCGAGCAAAAATATTTACTTCTGCCTATTTTTCCTATATCTTTATTTGAACAAACTGGGCAATCCATGAATTACACTCCTTTTTTATAGCATATTTCCACTTCTAACTTACTTTATCTATTTTTGCATTTTTTTCTATTTCTATACTTAATATAACATATAAATTTATACACATTAAGAAAATAACCATCTTTACATAAATATTTACAGCTTGTTTACATAACATACATAACTAACGTGATTATTTTCTTCTATTTGCTTTCTCAATATTAATAGTTTTTCCTCGAATGCTACTTTTTTTCATTCCCTGTAATAATCTTTTAGTATATTCTTTTGGCACTTCCACAAATGTAAATTTCTCATAAATATCTATAGCACCAATAAGATTACCAGGTATACCAGTATCTCCTGCTATTGCCCCAACAATATCTCTCGGTCGAATTTTTTGATTTTTCCCGATATTGATAAAAAATCTTACCATATCGGTTTTCCCACTCTTTTCTCTTGAATCCGAATCTTCTAAAATTTCTTCAGAATTGCTTTGTTTACCTAAAACCATTTTTAATAATGCAACAGCTATATCCATAGAAGTATAATCTTCTTCCAACAATTTATCAATTATCCTTCTTTCCTTACCAAGTTTATTTTCCTCTATAATCTTCTTAACTTCTTCTATAAGCATAGATGCTTTTATTTCTTCTACATCCCTATGGCTAGGAACTTTTTGAAGTTTTATTTTAGTATTAGTGTATCTTTGAATGTCCTTTAATTTATATATTTCCCTGCCCACTACTAATGTGAAGGCTTTACCTGATCGTCCTGCCCTACCAGTTCGCCCTATTCTATGAACATAATATTCGTCATCTTGAGGTACATCATAATTAAAAACTGCATCCACATTATCTACATCTATTCCCCTTGCCGCGACATCAGTAGCAACTAAAATATCTATACTGCCATTTCTGAACTTATCCATTACCTGATCTCTTTGTCTTTGCTTTAAATCTCCATGAAGTCCATCGGCAAAATATCCCCTACCTTGAAGTTGTTCTACTATTTCATCAACTCTCTTTTTTGTATTACAAAATACTAATGATAATCTGGGATTGTTTATATCGATTAAGCGGGTAAGAATTTCAAATTTATTAGCACGTTTTACTTCATAATAATATTGTTGGGTATTGGGCACCGTAAGTTTTTTTTGTACTACCTTAATCATCTTACTATCTTTTTGATAAGTTTTTGCAATCTCTAAAATGTCCGCTGATAGAGTGGCGGAAAATAATATAGTTTGTCTATCGGAGGGTGTATCCTTTAAAATAGTTTCAATATCTTCCCTAAAACCCATATTTAACATTTCATCTGCTTCATCTAAAACTACCATTTTAAGATTATTTAATTTAAGTGTTTTTCTTCTCATATGATCCATTATACGACCAGGAGTACCAATTACAATTTGTACACCTTTTTTTAATGCCCCTATTTGTCTTTCTATAGGCTGTCCCCCATATATAGGTAGAGTCTTAATTCCTTTTATATATTTAGATAACATAGTCAGTTCCTGAGAAACCTGTATAGCTAACTCTCTAGTAGGACATAAAACTAATACCTGTAGACCCTTTTCTATTTCATTCTTAACCCTTTCTATAATTGGAATACCAAATGCAGCAGTTTTACCAGTCCCTGTCTGAGCTTGACCAGTAACATCTCTCCCATCTAATATATAAGGTATAGAACTTGATTGTATAGGAGTTGGTTCCTCAAAACCTAGATCAGCTATTGCTTTCTTTATATCATTACAAATATTTAATTCTTCAAACTTAATTCTTTTCATAATTAAATGCCTCTCTCTTATTTATTATTTATCATTTCCCATTAAAGAAAATTTAATCTATTAATCTCCAAAGAATTATATACTAATATTAACTATATTACAATAAAACTATTTTTCTTTATAAATATTTGACAAATATTAATAAATGTTTTATTATACCCATATAGGGTATAATATGATATGGATTTATTATATTAATATTTATTATATGAGTAAGGGTGATTTATTAATGTATGATGTTATTATTATTGGAAAAGGTCCTGCAGGTCTGCAGGCTGCACTTTATACTGCTAGGGCAAAACTAAAAACCCTAGTTATAGGAAAGGATAGTGTTATAGAGAAATCTACTAGAATAGATAATTATTGTTGTGCCCCAAGCCAAACCGGTGAAGAATTAATCGCCATTGGTGTTCAACAGGGAAAAGCTGTTGGTGTAGAATTTAAAAAAGAAATAGCTGTTAGTATTAGAAAAAATTCTACCTTTGAGGTTATCACTGATAATAATACCTATAAAAGCAAAGCAGTTATTATTGCTACCGGTCAACCTTCAAAAAAAATCCCTATAAAAAATATAAATTACTTAGAAGGTAAAGGCATACATTATTGTTCAACCTGTGATGGTTTTTTCTATGAAGGATTAAAAGTTGGAATAATAGGCTATACTGATTATGCAATACAAGAATTAAAGGAAATGCAAAACTATACAAACAATATCACTCTTTATACAAATAACCAGGAATTAGATATTAACACTATAAATCAAAAATTTCTTAAAGAGCAGAATATACCTATAATAACAAAGAAAATCTATTCTTTTGAGGGAGAACAAATGATAAAAAAAATTTCCTTTGATGACCAATCTGAGGAAAATGTTGACGGAGTATTTATAGCCTATGGCACCGCATCTTCGGTAGATTTTGCCCGTAAGTTAGGAATAATGATACAAGATAATGCGATTCAAGTGGATGATAACCAAAAGACAAATATTGATGGTTTATATGCAGCAGGAGATTGTACCGGCGGTTTTAAGCAAATTTCAACAGCAGTTGGCCAAGGGGCCTTAGCTGGGAAAAGTGCTATAGAATATATAAAAAAATTAAAGGAGGAAATTTAAATGACTGTAAAAGTATATAGTACACCGACTTGTCCTTGGTGTACCAGGGTAAAAGAATATTTAAGTTCCAAGAATGTTGACTTTGTAGACTATGATGTATCTTCTGATAGAGATAAGGCAATGGAAATGATCACAAAATCAGGTCAACGTGGTGTTCCTGTAGTAGATATTGAAGGAAATATCATTATAGGTTTTGACCAGCAAAATATAGATAGATTTTTAAATTTATAGTTGAGAGTTAATCCTAAAATATAAAATTAAACAAGGGACTGCTAATAAAAAGTAGTCCCTTTAAATTATGGATTTATTATTCTACTAAAGAAATGTACTTTCCGTAGCCTTCTTCTTCCATCTTATCTTTAGGTATAAAGCGTATGGAGGCAGAATTAATACAATAGCGAAGTCCTCCTAACTCCTGAGGACCATCATTAAAAATATGGCCTAAATGTATATCCCCTACTCGACTTCTAACTTCTTCCCTCATCATCCCATAAGATAAATCTTTTCTTGTATTAATAACAGAGGGGTCTATGGTCTTTGCAAAACTAGGCCAACCACAGGAAGAATGAAATTTATCCTTAGATGAAAAAAGTGGTTCTCCACTTACTATATCCACATAAATACCTGGGGAAAACTCGTTCCAATATTCATTATCAAATGGTGGTTCTGTTGCTTCTTCCATTGTTACCCTATATTGCAAATCTGTTAAGGTATTTCTAATTACATCATCATTTGGCCTAGTATAATCCATAGGGTCCACTATGGCTTTTCTAGCCCTTTCAAAACTGTCTTTTCCTATATGACAATATCCTCCAGGGTTTTTCTCCAAATATTTTTGATGTTCTTCTTCCGCAGGGTAATAATTGTCTAATGGCAACACCTCTATTAGGATTGGTTTTTTATAATTTTGTTGAAGCCTAGAAATAGCTGACTTAATTATTTTTTCATCTTCAGAATGTGTAAAATAAATCCCTGTTCTATATTGTTTCCCTATATCAAAGCCTTGCCTATTTAAAGAAGTAGGGTTTATTATCTCAAAATATAGATTTAATATATGATTTAAAGATACTAGCTTGCTATCATACTTTACCCTAACTGTTTCTGCATGGCCAGTATCATTAAAACATACATCTTTATAGGTAGGATTTTCGGTATCTCCGTTTGCATAACCTGCTTCTGTATCTATAATGCCTGGAATTTCATTTAGATATTTCTCTACTCCCCAAAAGCAACCCCCTGCTAGATATATTTCTTTATACTCTTTAATTTTAGGCACCTCCAATAATTAAAAAAAATATTGTTGATATAATACCCATAAAAATAATTATTAATTATTCCTTCCTAAAAATAAAAAGTAATTCAAGTCTAGTGCCCTTTCCTACTTGTGAATTAATATTAAACCTGTCTGAATTAAGCTTTATGTTTGAAAATCCTCTTCCTGCTCCAAAACCTTTAGATATAATTTCCTTAGATGCTGTTGAGAATCCATCTTTTAAAGCTTTTTCAATATCAGGAATACCTGGACCAAAATCTTCGGCAATAATGGTAACACCATTTGGTAAGATCTCTAATCTTATCTTTCCTCCTATAGAATGTATCACCATATTCATTTCTACTTCATAACAAGCAATACATACCCTTCTGATAAAAGCCTTACCCATTTCCATGTGTTTTAAAATTTTTTTAATACTACTGGAAGCACTTCCTGCCATTTCAAAGTTCCCATGTGAAATAGTAAATATATACTCAGCAAAAATCTTATCATACATTTGAAAGTCTAGTGCATGGAAGAAGGCCTGCCTTGTATAAAGTGCCACAAGCTTCATACATAATAAATTCTGTTGCCAATATACAGATGTCTCTTTCAGAGGCCATTTTAACAACTTCCTCTGAAGGAGTTCTTCCCCTGACAAATATAATTAATGGGATATCACTCATTTCTGCTGTTCTAATTACCTGGGGATTGTTTAATCCAGTTAACAGAGCCATTCTACCATTAGCGAAGGTAAGGACATCACTCATTAAATCTGAGCCAAAAGCAGACTCTATATCATTATCTAGTAAATGTTCTCCAGCAAGTACTTTTGCATTTAATAATTTGCAAATTTCTCTTGTCTTCAATTTTTTCCCTCCCAAATTTATATTTGAGGCAACTTTCTCTGTTTTACATAAATTTAACTTTGACAATCTATTAACTATATAGTATCTTTACTGACATTATTATGCAATACTTATTAGGCAATAGTTTTATATTATAATAAAAATTTTTTATACTTATCTATTTAATTACATAACTTCCAATATATTTTCATTCAACGTATTATTTCAACAATATTTATAAAATACCTTTTATTTTAGATATAATAATTACCCTATGCCTAAAAGTATTTATTGTATTAGATTATTATCTAGAAGGATTTTATAGTTATAAATATCTACTTTATTATATTGAGTTAATTAAAATTGATTTAGGGCAATTAAGACTGGATCCCATACTGGGCTAAAGGGTGGAGAATATGCTAAGTCCATATCAATAAGATCCTCTATAGTGGCCTTCATAGTGATGGCAGTAGCTAACATACCTATCCTCATAGCTGCCCCTTTATACCCAAGGATTTGTGCCCCTATTAACCTATTATTTTGTTTGTTTGCAATCAGTTTTACATAGGCACTACCAGAATCTGGACAATAGTGGGCAGCACTTCTGGATTTTATTTGCTTGGCCACATAGTCTATTCCTAATCTTTTACATTCATTTTCACTAAGTCCAGTTCTAGACATTTCCATTTCTAATACCCTAGCAATTCCTGTTCCTAATACACCTTTAAAAAAGCTTTCACCGCCGGCAACATTTTCCCCTGCTGTTTTCCCTTGTTTATTTGCAGTAGTACCTAATGGTATATAAACATCTTCACCAGTAATCAAATGGGTAGTTGTTGCACAATCCCCTGCTGCATAAATATCCTTCACATTTGTTTCCATCTTGTTATTGACCAGTATCGCATTTCTTGGGCCTAATTCTATATCTGTATCTTTAGTAATTTCAGAATTAGGTATTACACCTATAGAAAGCAATACAAAGTCTGTATTTATATCTTCCTTATCTGTGATTACTTTGTTTACTACTCCGTTCCCAGAAAAGCCTTTTACTGTAATTCCCGTATAAACCTTAATCCCCTTATCTTCTAAATATTCTGTTACTATACTCGCCATATCTTCATCCATATTTGGGATTATATGGGGCGCCTTTTCAATTATACTTACTTTCCATCCTTTATCATAGAGATTTTCTGCCATCTCCAATCCTATATAGCCACCACCAATTATCGTTGCTTTTCCAGATTTACGTTTTTTAAGGTAATCTTTAATAGCTAAACTATCATTAATAGTTCGCAATGTGAAAATTCCCTCTAATTCTATTCCCTCCATAGGAGGAATGAAAGGTCTTGCCCCAGTTGCAATTATTAGCTTATCATAATAATCTTCATACATATTATTATCAACAAGATCTTTAAGGATTAATATTTTAGATTTGTCTCTTATCTTTTCCACCTTTGTTCTTGTATTAACAATTATATTTTGAGTGGCAAAATCTTCTATAGTTCTCGCAATTAAACTTTTCTTATCTGAAATTTTATCTCCTATAAAATATGGGAGTCCACATCCTGCATAGGAAATATATTCTTCCTGGGTATATACTGTAATTTCTAATTGAGGATTAATTCTTCTAGCTTTTGCTGCTGCACTCATTCCCGCCGCAACACCTCCAATAATTAGTAATCTTTTTGACATTATCCTAAAACCCCTTTCTCCGTTATATATGTACATTGTTAACTATAATATCCACTATTTATTATCTACCCTTAAACATAAAATAGTAACCTTAATTTCATACCTGATAAAAGTTATTAATTATTATAAACGATTTACAATATAGCACCTATTTTTTTGTTTATTACTTATGAGGAACCATGACGAAGATTCTGATATTATTACCAATAGAATGGTAATTTGGATTAATTAATAATATGAATTGTTTAAATTTTCACCATAAAAAATTAGTATGTCCTTATTAATATTATACATAAAGTATAATTA
>DUPX01000118.1 GCA_012838085.1 Eubacteriaceae bacterium | reverse complement strand
TCAATAGCTTCTGTCCATTTAAATATTTTTTGAGATACTCCCATAACCATAGCTACTATACTTGATATTAAAGCAGACTGAAATAAGACAACACTGGCATCAGATGCACCGAAAGTTTCCCTTATTGCCAATAAAGATAATGGGCTATTTTGAATAAGTTCAATTAATGTTCCATCATCTCCCGCCATAATTTCGTTGTATCCATTATAATAGAAGCCAAGAAATGAGAAAAGAATTAGTGCACCTATAGGAATAATGGCATTCCAAGGATTTAACTTTTTCACACCCTCTATTGGTTCCAGTTGTTCAATATCATCTGCTACCAAAGGTGAAGCACCATCAGCCAATACCTTATTATATCTTCTAGCTCTGTTTTCAGCCTTTAACATAGGTCCAAATTCTCTTAGGAAAAAAGCTGTACATAGAACAAATAATAGCATCAATATATTATAAAAACG
Organism: Eubacteriaceae bacterium; assembly: GCA_012838085.1. Lineage (GTDB taxonomy): Bacteria > Bacillota > Clostridia > Eubacteriales > Garciellaceae > DUPX01. The sequence goes on along the minus strand of DUPX01000118.1, from coordinate 8,197 downwards.
ATAGGGAATAGTATCAATAAATACGCCATAAGCATTTACGCTTTGCCCTATAGAATCGTATGCATCCTTTATCAGTCCTATTTCATAACCTACCCATGTTGAAATTAATGCAATACCAGCAATTGGTGCTGCGGTAGCATCTACGATAAAGGAAAGTTTTTCTCTAGAAACTCTCATCTTATCTGTAACAGGTCTCATAATAGGTCCAACTATTAATGAGTTTGCGTAGTCGTCAAAGAATACTAATATACCTAAAATCCAAGTAATAACTTGAGCACTGATAGGACCTTTTGCCTTCTTAGATAAGCTCTCGGCTACAGCCTTAGCCCCTCCCATTTTAGTCACTAGTCCAATAAGTCCACCTATAGTAATAACCTGTAAGACAATACCCGCATTCCAAGGATCTGAAAGGGATTCTAGTACATAATCCACTATATCTAAGAAAGATTGAACTAATGCCATAAAAATATTATTTCCAGGAACATTCATAATAAGGGTTCCTGAAAGTATTCCTAGAAATAGTGATACTACCACATCCTTTGTAATAAAGGCTAATGTTATAGCCAAAAGGGGAGGGATAATAGATATCCATCCAAAGGATGAAGCTTCTTCTGCCTCAGTAGCAAAGGCAGTATTAGTAAAAATAAATACAGATAAAATAACTAATAATAAAATTAAGCCTGTTTTTTTCATTCTTTTCCTCCTTTATATATAAATAATAAAAACACCCTAAGTCTATCTGACCTAAGGTGTTAGCACTCTTTACCTTTTGCCGATAGCCCTCCACAAATATTCAACAAAATATCTGTGACAGTTTTGGACATATTATGTCCAACCCCAGCATATAGCCTTTGGAGGACTATACACTTCGGCAATTTTACCTTTCAACCACTTCATAGTTCCACCTCCATGGTTTACTCTTTAAAATTGCACCTCTATCTTTTATTTATAATTATGAACAATATACTATAAAACTATCAACTTGTCAAATTCCTACAAATATAAATTTTCTAGAGCAATAATTTTTATTCTCTACCCTAAGAATCCTTGTAAAATAGTTTCTTCTGCTTCTTCACCAGAAAGACCTAAGGTCATCAGTTTTGTAATCTGGTCAGAAGCAATTTTCCCAATGGCTGCTTCATGAATTAATTGTGCACCAGAATGGTGGGCTACAATCTCAGGGATAGCAGATACTTTCGCCCTATCCATAATTATGGAATCACATTGTATATGGCCTCTACATTTAGAATGCCCCTTCAAACTTAGGTAAAAAACCTGTTTAGAGTCATCTTTTGCCACTGAACGAGAAATTATTTGGGCACTAGCATCTTCCCCTAATAATTCTACTACAATTTTTGATTCCGCACTTTGGTCTAAATAGGTTAAAAGCTTCTCATTAACAATCAAACGAGCATTTCTATACAGCTTAATATAGGTATCCCTTATTGTATAATCTACACCCTTAATTTGATCCATTTCTAACTCGACTACCCCATCTTCCTCAACATGAATTATGGTTTTGGGATTTAATACCCTTTCTCCATCGCCTTTACCTTCTCCATAATGTTTTTCAATATATCTCATGTGGGCACCTTTTCCTACAAAGAATTCATGAACACCGTCATGTTGAGTCTTTTCACTGCCCCCATTGTGGATTCCACATCCAGCTACAATTAAAACATCAGAGTTTGTCCCTATCTTAAAGGTATTATATACTATATCGTTCAAACCTTCTTCAGAGATTATTACTGGGATATGAACACTTTCATTTTTAGTCCCCGGTTTTATAAGAATATCAATCCCCGGCTTATCTTTCTTTGAAATAATTTCAATATTAGCAGAATTATTTCTGATGATCCCTTCTCCATTTTTTCTTATATTATAAGCCCCTTGAGGTATATCATGTATATCTGCCACTTCAACTAATAGTTTCTTATCTAATGCAGTCAGCATATTCCATTACCCCCTTTCCACAATTATCCCTATGTTCACAACCGGTATCTAATTGGGATATTTCTTCTAGGATTTTATCCTTATTTGTAATTTCACTAATTCTTCCATTCTCCACCATAATAACCACATCGGCTAATCTTAATATTCTTTCTTGATGGGAAATAATAACTAAAGTAGTATCTGATTTTTGATGCAAATTAATAAAGGTTTCAGTCAATCTTTGGAAGCTCCAAAGATCTATCCCCGCCTCTGGTTCATCAAAAAGGGCTACCTTAATCTGCCGTGCCAATAGACTGGCAATTTCAATTCTTTTTAATTCTCCCCCAGAAAAGGTAGAATTTATTTCCCTATCTAGATAATCTTGGGCACATAATCCTACATTATAAAGAATTTCACAGTGATCAATTTCCCTTTCTCCTGCTGCCAAATTAAGCAAGTCCTTAACCTTCAGCCCTTTAAATCTGGCAGGTGTTTGAAAAGCATAGCCTATACCTCTCCTTGCCCTTTCGCTGATACTCATATCTGTTATATCTATTCCATCTATTAAAATTTTCCCTCTGGAAGGTTTGTGTATCCCCATAATAGTCTTAGCAATGGAAGATTTACCACCCCCATTAGGGCCAGTCATTACATATATCTTATTTCTTTCCAAGGATAGATTTATATCATTTAAAACCTTATCCCATCCATTATCCCCTTCTAGTTCCACATCAATATTTATAAGTTCTAACACTTTTTATCCTCCTTGTACAATTCAAACTATTGTCTAGTTATAGTGTAATACAACTTCAATAAAATTACTATAATCATTTTTTACAATAAAAAAGATGCCTTGGACAGTTGTTATGTAACCTGAGCACCTTTCTAAAATTAACAGGAAAGATTCCTTTACAATCTCTATTTTTTAGTATTAAAGTAATTCTTCCTTAAAAATAATAAAACTAAATCCGTCTTTAGATTTAGTATAATGGTTGCGGGGACAGGATTCGAACCTGTGACCTCCGGGTTATGAGCCCGACGAGCTACCAGCTGCTCCACCCCGCGATGATTTTTACTATTAAAGTATAACACTTTGAGATTCTCTTGTCAAATAGAGAAAATCCTAATTCTACTTCCCATTATTGGATAATTGTTATACACTTGGTTATAAATAGTATAATATAAATAGGAATTTATAGAGGTGATATTTTTGTTAACAAGATTTCTTATAGACAAATTTATACCTAATAAAAATGATATAATTAATATTGATGTCCGTTCAAAATATGGTTATTTAGGTGGATATGTGGGAATTTTTGCAAATATATTTTTATTTATCACCAAAACTATTCTAGGCCTAATAATAAACAGTATCTCCCTAGTGGCAGATGGTATTAATAACTTATCAGATGTGGGCTCTAGTGGTATTACTTTACTTGGCTTTAAGTTATCAAAGAAACCAGCGGATAAAGAACACCCTTTTGGTCACGGAAGAACAGAGTATATTGCCGCCCTTATAGTTTCTCTTATTATTATAATGGTAGGCTTTGAATTATTACACAATTCTATTAAACGTATTATAAATCCTGAAAAAGTAACCTATAGTCTATTGAGTATATATATACTAGTTACAACTATACTTATCAAATTATGGATGGGATTTTTTAATAGAAAATTAGCCAAAATTATAGACTCTAAATCTCTAGCAGCCAGTGCTGTGGATAGTTTTAGTGATGTTTTTGCGACCAGTTGTGTAGCATTATCCATAATATTTTCCCCCTACCTTTCCTTCCCTATTGATGCCTATATGGGGGTAATTGTAGCTATAGTTATTATGTACTCTGGACTTTCAATAGCTAAAAACACCTTGGATCCATTGCTAGGTAAAGCCCCTAACCCAGAACTAGTGGAAAACATAAAGAAAACTGTGCTACATTTTGATGGAATTGAAGGGATTCATGACCTTATTATTCATGATTATGGACCCAATAGAAAAATGGCCACCCTTCACGCAGAAGTTTCAGATCAACTTAGTTCTATAGTAGCCCATGATATAATAGATGCTGCTGAAAAAAAAGTGGAAAAGAAATTTAATGTAATCCTAGTAATTCACATTGATCCTCTGCAATTTGAATGTGAAGATACTAGTGAAATATATCAAAAGGTAAAAAATATTTTATCCTCCTTCCCTAGTTTTATTTCTTTCCATGATTTCCGAATTATTCAGGCAAAAAATAAGGATAATATAATCTTTGAAGTGGTGGTAGAAGAAAAATTGAGAGATGACGAAGTAATTTCTCTAAAGGATAATATGAAAAGCCGTCTTAAAACAGAATTCCCTAATTATGATTTTTTTATAACAATGGAAAGGGAACATGCTTATTTCCATTAATAAGCTTTACTATTTAGCTTGTTATAACCATCTATAATAGCAAAACCATTGCTGGTACCTATACGTTTAGCACCTCCATCAATAAATCTTTTTGCATCCTCATAGCTACGAATACCACCAGAGGCCTTTATTTGGGGAGAATCTCCAAGAATCTCTTTCATTAAAATTACATCTTCTATCTGGGCACCTGCTGTTCCAAATCCAGTGGATGTTTTCACATAATCTACTCCTATGTCCTTACATATCCTACATATTTCTATAATTCCACTTTTATCAAGATAACAAGTTTCAATAATTACCTTTAATAATATACTTTCATCCAAATCCTTAGTAGTATTATATATTTTTTTTATTTCATCATTAATAAGATTATATTCTTTATCTTGGGCCCAAGATATATTGATAACCATATCTATTTCATGGACACCATTCTTTATTGCATCCTTGGTTTCAAATACCTTTGTTTCTATAGTATTTAATCCTAATGGAAAACCAACTACAGTGGCAACTTTTATATCGCTGCCTTTTAATATATCCCTAATATATTCAATATGTCCAGGTAATACACAAAGGGTAGCAAAATCATAACTTAGGGAATCCTTTGCAAATTTTTGGATTTCAAGCTTTGTCCCATTAGGTTTTAATATTGTATTATCAATATATTTTTCTAGTTTCATAATTTCACTCCCTAGGATAATTAGTCTTTAGAAAAATTCTTTTAATTCTATTAAATCAGATATTTTTATTATATTATTATCTTCTATATTGTTTTTAGGATCTAATAAAATTCCTGTAATACCTTCTCTATTAGCTGCCAATGTATCCACTACATAATCATCTCCAACAAAAGCAATTTCCTCAGGGTTATAACCACTTTTTTCTATTGCATCCCTATAAATTTTCGGATTAGGCTTGCTAGCTCCTGCTCCATCTGAGGTGATTATTACAGAAAAATAATCGAATATTCCTGAACTATTCATTTTTTTATACTGTTCTTCTTTATGCCCATTAGTTAAAATGCCTAATTCATAGTCAGGTCTTAAGTAGTCTAATATTAATTTAGCATTGTTCATAAGATTTTTAAGGCTTACTAAAGTATCTATATATAATTTATTAAGGTCCTCTGCCTCTACCCTATCTCCAATACTTAAATCTTGGATTGTTTTATCAAACCTGGATACCCTCAGTTCTTGAACAGTTGTTTCTCCCCTTTCAAAGGCTCTCCAATGTTCTTCATTACGATCTGTATAAACCTCTTTAAAATAATTAAAATCAATTTTGATATTATTTTTAATTATTTTCTCATTATATACTTTTTTAAGGGCAATTATTGTATTTTTCTTAAAATCCCAAAGGGTATTATCTAAATCAAAATAAATAAACCTTATTCTTTTTCTTAAATCCATAGTCAAATTTACCTAAAGTCCTTCCTTCTTTTTTATTATTTGGTCAATTATTCCTCCCCCTAAGCAAACCTCCCCTTGATAAAACACTACTGCTTGACCGGGAGTAACAGCTTTTTGAGGTTTATCAAAGACTACTTTACAAGTATTATCCTTTAAAATCTCTACCTTTACCTTCTGGTCTGGCTGTCTATATCTAAATTTTGCAGTACAATTAAAAAAACTCTCCTTAGTTTTATCACTTATCCAATTTATATCATTGGCAAATAAACCATAAGAATAAAGTGCTGGATGGTTAGCACCTTGTGCCACATATAGGATATTATTTTTTAAATCCTTATCCACCACAAACCAGGGTTCACCTGTGCCTGATCCTCCGATGCCTAAACCTTTCCTTTGTCCAAGGGTGTAATTCATAAGGCCCCAATGTTTGCCTTTAACTTCACCTTCTATGGTACGTATTTCTCCAGCCTTTGCAGGTAAGTAATTATTAATAAACTTACTAAAATTCCTTTCTCCGATAAAACATATTCCAGTACTATCTTTTTTCCCAGCAGTCTTCAATTTATTCTCCTCAGCTATTTTTCTTACCTGGCTCTTGTCCATATTTCCTATGGGGAAAATAGCCTTTGATAATTGGTATTGGTTTAGGGCACATAAAAAATATGTTTGGTCCTTATTAGCATCTACACCCCTTAACAATCTATATTCTCCGTCTTTATAATCCACCTGGGCATAGTGACCTGTTGCAATATAATCCGCCCCAATTTTTAAAGCATGTTCTAAAAATGCCTTAAACTTTATTTCTTTATTACACATCACATCTGGATTAGGTGTTCGACCTTTTTTATATTCATCTAAAAAATATGAAAATACCTTATCCCAATATTCCTTTTCAAAATTCACAGTGTAATAGGGTATTCCTATCTGATTACAAACAGCTTGTACATCTTCATAGTCCTCAGTAGCAGTACAAATACCATCCTCATCTGGCTCATCCCAATTCTTCATAAAGACACCTACTACTTTATATCCCTGTTCCTTTAACAACAAGGCGGCCACTGAAGAATCCACTCCACCAGACATGCCTATGACTATTGTTGTGTCTTGATTATTCTTGACCATTTATTTCAACCTTTCTTTATCTATAACAATTATAAACTAGTGCTTTTAAAATTTTTTCACCCTGCTAAAAGGGTAATATCTAAATACAGCCTTACCAATTAATTTTTCCTTTTCTATAAAAGGATAAGGCCAAAGATGGGAGTCATAACTACTATTTCTATTATCTCCTAGAAAAAAATAATTATCTTCTGGCACTAATACCGGCCCAAATTCATAGTCTATGGATTTTACTAAATAGGGTTCATGAATCCTTTCTCCATTTCTATATAGATATCCATTTTTTATCTCTATAGTATCTCCCCCTATTCCTATTAATCTTTTTATATATCTTTCACCTTTTGTCACAGGGGAATAAAAGACCACTATATCTCCATATTCCAAATCTTCAGGTTTAATCAATTTATTAATAATTAATTTGTCATTTATATTTAAAGTAGGAATCATTGATTCACTAGGAATTGTTACAGCCTGGGCTATATAGTTCTGTAATATAAAACTTAATATTAAAGCTATAAATAAACTGGGAAGCCAATCTTTTAACCATTTTTTCATAATTAAAGCACCTCTTAACCATAATTTTAATACTTTTTATAGTTTTTCCTCTTATCTCTTATATATATTGCCTTTGCAGGTGAATTATCTGAAGATCTTTCATTTATCTCAAATAGTTGGGTTGCCTTTATTAATTCACCTAATTTCTTATATCCAAAATTCCTAGGGTCAAATTCAGGAGATTTATTGGCAATATTTTGCCCTACATTACCAAGATGGGACCAACCATTTTCATCAGCGGAATCTTCCACAGCACTTCTAAGCAAGTTAACTAATTTGGTATCCTTTTTTAGTTCCATAGTATTTTTAGGGGAGGTAGCAAAATCTAAATCGCTTTTACGGAGAATTTCCGTATAAATAAATTTATCGCAGGCCACCACAAATGGTCTAGGTGTCTTTTTTTCTCCAAATCCATATACTATTAATCCTGACTCTCTGATTCTAGAAGCTAGGCGGGTAAAGTCGCTATCACTGGACACAATACAAAATCCATCCAAGCTTTCTGTGTATAATAAATCCATGGCATCAATTATCATAGTGCTATCTGTTGAATTTTTCCCAGTGGTATAACCAAATTGTTGAATAGGTAATATAGCATATTCTAATAAAATGTCCTTCCATCCCAGCAGATTTGGACTTGTCCAGTCCCCATAAATCCTTTTTACACTTGCAACCCCATAATTTGCAATTTCTGCTATCAGACCGCTAATAATTGCCGGTGATGTATTATCCGCATCTATTAGTACTGCTAATTTTTTTTGGTTACCCTTCTGTTCCATTAATAGCTCGCCCC
>DUPX01000018.1 GCA_012838085.1 Eubacteriaceae bacterium | reverse complement strand
ATTATGCTTTTTTCATATATAATTAAAAAATAATTGTTAAGTATTTATCACGTACTATTATTACAAAATAATATCCTTAATAAATAATGTAATATATGGTATTTGTAAATATGATGTTTACATAATGTTACACTTTGTATATAATAGGCTTTGTTATTAGATAGACCAATATCTATAAAAGGGACTATATGAAGGGATACCCCTACAGATAGAGGTTTATTATTTTAGCCTGACATTAGAAAGGGGACATATAAAATGCAAAAGAAAATGATAATTTCCATACTATTAATTTTACTATTATTAACAGCTATATCTACAGAAGTATTTGCCAGTGAATATAAATTATTAAAGTTCGGTAGTAGAGGTAATGATGTTATAAAGCTTCAAAGAGAATTGCAAAATAGAGGTTATTATAACTACAATATAGATGGTATATATGGTAAGATCACAGAAAGGGCAGTTATAAATTATCAAATAGATAATAAACTTCGAATTGATGGTTTAGCAGGTAAAGAAACCCAATCTAAATTATATGGTAGCTCTTCACCTTCCAGGGGAAATGGTTCTACTACAGCATATAATGCTGATGATATTTATTGGTTAGCAAGAATCATTCATGCTGAAGCTGGCGCAGAACCTTATCAAGGTAAGGTAGCCGTAGGAAATGTTGTTTTAAATAGGGTTAAATCTAAAGATTTTCCTAATACAATTTATAATGTAATATTTGAATACTATAAAAACATTCCTCAATTTTCCCCTGTTGCAGATGGAACTATTTATAACACACCTTCTGCTGAAAGCATTAGGGCTGCAAAAGATGCGGCAAGTGGTGTACGCCCTGTTGGTAATTCCACATATTTCTTTAATCCATCTAAGGCGGCAGGCACTTGGATAGTACAGAATAAAACTTATGTAGTTAGAATTGGCAATCATGTATTTTATCAATAATTAAAAGTAGCTAACATGAAAAATGTTAGCTGCTTTTAATATTTTTCCATAAAGGTTTAAATATTGATTAATAAAAATCTAAATAGGAGTATTTTATACCATCTTTTTCCCATCCTAGTATAGTATCCATATTCACATTCTTTGCTGCAGTAAAAATCCTTTTATCCGCACCCTTGATTTTTTTATTTAGTTGGACAATTAATTCTTTTATTTCCCTTCTTTTACTTCCTCTTTTTTTTGCAGCCACTATACAGGCACAATCTAAAGGTTGGATACCACTATTTTTAATAAATCTTTCAATATGCTTTTCCTCAATATTATATAGGGGCCTTATTAGTTCCATCCCTTTAAAATTTGTGGATTTAAGTTTTGGCAGCATTGTTTTGAAATTACCTGTATATAGAATATTTAATAATGTGGTCTCTATTACATCATTAAAATGGTGGCCTAAGGCCAGCTTATTGCATCCTAATTCCTGAGCTTTTGTATATAAGGCACCCCGTCTCATTTTTGCACACATAAAACAGGGATAACCACTAGCTAATGCATCTACTATGGTAAAAATCCCTGAATCAAAAATTTTTATGGGAATATTTAGATATTTACAATTATCTATTAATAATTTCTTTATATCTGGATGATAGCCAGGATCTGCCACTATAAATTCCAATTCAAAATTGACCTTATTGCTATGGGCCTTTAATTCTTGAAATAATTTTGCCATTAATAGGCTATCCTTTCCTCCAGAAATTCCAACAGCTATTCTATCCCCCTCTTGGACTAAATCATATTCCTTTAATCCTTTAGTAAATTTTGACCATATATCCTTTCTATATTTTTTTATTATATTTCTTTCAATTTCCTTAAGGGGCTTTCTTTTATTTAATATATTAATAGGCTTACAACCTTCACCAGCTATTATTGCCATTTTTTCACCTCTTTTATTATTTTAACCAGTATCTTTTCAGTGGAAGATTTTCCTT
>DUPX01000117.1 GCA_012838085.1 Eubacteriaceae bacterium | reverse complement strand
ATTTCTTTTTAAAATAAGTGTTAATAATACATAATAAATACCCATAAATACTATTATTATTAGAATTAATCGAAAAATTTCTTCCAATCCCATAATATCAACTCCTATTTCATAATTTATTAAATCATAATATTAGTTTCTTTTCTTCCAATCCTAATAGCTGTGCCACTAATATGCTATGAATCTTTGGGTCAGTGATGCCTCTAATAAATAAATCCCCTAAACCTTTAATGATAATCTCTAGCATATATTCTGGGTATTCTATTTTTAATACCTTTTCTTCTATACCTTGATCTATCAAATCCTTTGCATAGAATAATGCGTTAGTAGACAATCTCTCCCTTATTAGAGCCAATATTCCAGGATTTTTTGGAGTATATGACAATACAACTAAGTGACTTTGAATAGAATTGAAATATAAATCTAAAATAGAAGTGAGTTTAGAATAAAAATTCAATGACTTGTCCATCATTATCTTTTCCAATTCCTTATCTACGCCTCTTATAAACTCTTCAATAACTGCATCCACTAATTTCTCCTTGGAGGTAAAATAATAGTATATTAGTCCTTTGGCCACTCCAATAGATTTTGCAATTTCACTTATAGTAGTCTTTTCTATACCCTTGGTTTTAAATAGATTTAGAGCTGTTTCTATTATCTCCATTTTCCTAACTTCTGGATCCTTTGTAATGCGCAAATTACCCCCCCTTATTCTATGGATTTAAGTGATTCCACCATATTGACATTCTTTAATTTATGGTACATAAAAATATTTACCAATATTGAAAATATTATGGTAAGTACTATGGACAATATATAGCTTAATAAGCTTATATTCTTTCCAAACATCATTTCATCTATCTCCATAGTTGCTATTATATATTTATGGAAAAATACACCTAGAATTAGTCCTACAAAAGTTCCGATTAAAGTCAATATTAAATTTTCTCTATATACATAGCTGGCCACTTCCTTATCCCTAAAGCCTAGCACCTTAATGGTGGCTATCTCTCTTATACGCTCAGTAATATTTATATTTGTTAAGTTGTAAAGAACTAAGAATGCCAAGGCCCCTGCTGAAAGGACTATGATCATTATTACATAGTCTAAACTATCCATGGAGTAGTGTACTTCTTTTGCAATTCCATCTATAAAGAATGTGGCTAGTACTCCTTCATGTGCCATTAGCTTTTCTTTAAAGTTATTCTTATCAAGATTATTTATATCTTTTACAGTAAATATCCCTCCATTATATAAGGGATCCTTTAATACAATATTATCATAATATTCTGGGGACATATAAATATAGTGGGAAAGATAATTCTCTGCTATCCCTTTCACCTCTACTTCATAGCGAATATTATCTGTATCTCTAAATTCAAAGCTATCACCTAACTTAATTTTTAATAATTCTGCAAGTTTTTCCGTTATAATAACACCCTTTGAATTTAAATCTAAAGTCTTTTTAGTTACCCTCTCATGTAAGTCAAAAAATTCCTTAAAATCTTCGGTATTCTCAGGTACCAATAGATTAACATTATAGCTTCTATCAGAGTCTTTTACTAAAGCTTCTACACTTTGGTTTAAGGCTCTAATATAGGAATCTACCTCCCTTTCCTTTCCAAGGATTTCTTCTAAATCTCTTTTTCCTTCTTCTTTGTTTGTATCTAAGATTATCTGACCATCATAGGTAAAGATCTCTCCAAATTGTACATCTAATATATCTATGGAATCTTTTATACCAAAACCCGCCAATAAAAGAGCTGTACAACCTGCTATACCTATAACTGTCATGAAAAACCTTCTCTTATATCTAAATATATTTCTTGCAGTCACCTTGTGGGAAAAGGATAGTCTTTTCCAAAGGGGGGTTATTCTTTCCATTAGTATTCTTTTTCCCGGTCTTGGCGCCTTTGGCTGTAATAGCATTGCAGGTGTAGATTTTAATTCTTGTAAGGTGGCCAATAAGGAGGAAGATACTGTAGTAAACACAGCCAATAATATAGATATTATTCCATAGTCATAATGATAAATGGCTATTCTTTCCGGTATTCTATACATTATTCCATATGCGTTCATTATAGCTATGGGAAATAATTTAAACCCTATTGCCAATCCTACTAATGCCCCTACTAAACTTGATAATAGGGCATATATCAAATATTTAGAAGATATAGCTAGGGTATTATAGCCTAGGGCCTTCATTGTCCCTATTTGACTTCTCTCCTCTTCTATCATTCTGGTCATTGTTGTAAGACATACTAGGGCTGCCACTAAAAAGAAAAATAAAGGAAACACTTTGGCTACAGCTCCAATTCTTTCTGCATCGTCGTTGTAGTCCCCATAGCCAGGATTACCTTCCCTATCTATAACAAACCATCCTTCCGGTATTTCCTTAATCTTTCTTTGGGCATCCCTAATATCTATTTCCGCTTCCCTTAACTTTTCTAAGGCCTCTTCCTTTTCCTTATTGTAAATACTCCAGCCCTTTGAAAGCTCTCCCCTAGCTTCTATTAATTTCTCTTGTCCTTCTTCTAAGGATTTTTCCAATTCTATTCTACCCTGCTCTAATTCCTTTTCTCCTTGGGTTATTTTGAAGTTATTTTCACTTAATAGAGTTTTAGCCTTATCCAGTTCTGATTTTCCTTTATCTATTTCTACTTTAGCTGCCCTAAGTTCCCTAAGGCCTGCTTCATATTCCTTTAGGGAAGTCTTATATAATTCTTTGCCTTCATTTAATTTTCTAAGTCCATCCTCAAACTCTTTTTTACCCTTTTCATACTCTTTCTTGCCGGAAGCTAATTCCTCCTCTAGTCTGGAAATAGTCATATTAAGAACTACCAACACTCCTTCGGGATTTTCCACTATATACTTATAGGATTCCTTAAGGGCTACTTTTACTTCCTTTGGCAAACCATCTATATTATCTACAATTCCATTAAATTCTTCCTGGGAAAGAGAAGGACCATCCACTATTATTTGTCTTAAATTCTTTAATTGAACTATAGATTCTTCTAATATATCTAGTTGGTTTTTCCCCTCATCTAACATTGCCTTTGCTTCCTGTAATTCCATTTCCCCCTGGTCAAGTTCTATCTTGGCCTTATCCAATTGGAGTTTAGCATTATTTAGCTTTTCCACTCCTTGATTATATTCCGCATAGCCTTCCAACCACTTTTCATAGTTTTCTAAATATGCCTCCCTACCCTTCTCCCAATCCTTCTTGCCTTTTTCCAATTCTAATCTGCCATCTTCTAATTCTTTTATATATTTTATTCTGGCCTCTGCTAATTCCTCTTCCCCTTCTTCAATTTCCCTTTGGCCATCTAGAAGCTCCTTTTCTCCTTTAGCCAATTCCCTTTCAGCCTTTTCTTTATTTCTTTTTAGCTCCTCCATACCCTTTTTTAATTCTTCCTTAAGCTCACCTGTTTCCTCCTCTATTGCTCTTTTACCTAGGTCTTCAAGGGGCTTTTTAATAGAAGCTATATATTCTTTATATTCATTAGAATAGGGTGATAAATTCTTAGACTCATTGGTACTAATAAACACATCATTATATCTATCCATGTTAAAATCTTTTTCTATAATATAAGCAAAAAAATCAATGGAACCATTCCCTATATTAGTTTGGCCCCTTTCCAGATTTATATAAAGGGGAGAATCTATAATTCCAGTAATGGTAAATTCCCTTGATTTAATATAATTCTTAATATTTTCTCCTTCTGGAAGATAAAGATCAACCTTACTTCCTATTTTAAGTTCCTTTGGAACATTTATTCCATATTCGATAGCCATTTCTCCAGGCCTTTGGGGCATTCTTCCCTCTCTAATTAAGGGAATGTTTTGTCCCTTAGAATCTATGAAATCATCAGCATCAAAACTAAAAATTTTTACTATAGAGGAGGTAGCTCCCCCAAAATTTAGAAAAACATCCTTTGAATAGCCCCATTGGATATCTTTAACTCCCCTTATCTTGCTGATTTCTTCCAAGTCTTGTTCTCTAAAGCCTAGAGGAGATATAATTTTAAAATCCGATAGATTATGTTCTTTAAAATATTTTTCTGCTGAAAGCAACATATCCGGCTGGGTGGCATTTATCCCAGCAAAAAAGCCCACCCCTATAGCTATAATGGCTAAAATAGAAAAAAACCTAGCTTTAGTCTTATAAATTGTTCTTACAAGGTCTTTTAGAAAGGAGTTTTGCCCCATTACCATTCAATCCTTTCTACTGGAATAGGATTTTTATTTATCTTGTATTCTGAAACTCTACCATTTTTCATTTTTATAATTTTCTCTCCCATTCCTGTTAAAGCTCCATTGTGAGTAATTACCACTAGTGTCATTCCCGTAGAATTACAGGTGTCCTGTAAAAGCTTTAGGATAGCTTTCCCTGTCATATAATCTAGTGCACCAGTAGGCTCATCACATAGTAATAATTTTGGATTTTTAGCCAAAGCCCTAGCTATTGCCACCCTCTGTTGTTCTCCCCCTGATAACTGGGAAGGAAAGTTGTTCATTCTATCTTTTAAACCCACCATTTCTAATACATGCTCCACATCAAGGGGGTTTGTACTTATCTGAGTAGCCAATTCTACATTTTCCTTAGCAGTTAGATTTTGAACTAAATTATAAAATTGAAAGACAAAACCTATATCATTTCTCCTGTATTCTGTTAACATTTTTTGATTATACTCGGCTATATTTTTTCCGTCTACACTAATACTGCCCTCATCAAGAGAATCCATCCCTCCGAGTAAATTTAGCACTGTGGTCTTTCCAGCACCGGAAGGACCTACAACAATAGCAAAATCCCCTTTATCTATCCCAAAGCTGACCCCATTTAAAGCATTTATGGTCACTTCCCCCATCTTATATCTTTTGTGTACATTGTCTAGTTTAATATACTCCATTATTTCACCTTTTCTTTATTTAGTTAATGTTAAATTAAATTATAAATATCAATATTATCCTTTTGATAAAAAAATATATAATATATATTATATTTTAGTGACTGACTGACTATAAGTCAATCCCAAAATAAGATACCCCATTTTTTAGAATGGGGTTTAGTTATCTTTTATTTGCATTTTTAAAATTGCAAAAAACTGTTGGGGTTATCTATAAGTAATGGTTTTTTTCAAATTCATATTTCAAGTCTTGATATTTATATCCTAGGGATAATAACACCATTAATTTTATTCTTACTTTCTGGGAAGGTAGATCTTCACCAAATATTACTCCTATTTCTCTAAGATACTTCTCTGAACCCCTAAATCCGTAAGTATCAGTAAAAAATCTTCCTTTCAGCACCCTTGATGTTAATACTACTGGTATCCCTTCTCGAATTGCTTCTTCTACCCCATCTAACATTAGTTCTGGTACATGACCAGCTCCAAGGCATTGTAAAACTATGCCATTTACCTTATCATTTATAGAATTCCTTATAGTCCTAGAGTCCGTTCCTAAAGAGCAGGGAATAATATCTACCTTAATATTTTCAATATCTCCTACTCCATATTGTTCCAATATTAGTGGTTTCTTTACCCAATTTACTCTTTTATTATCCACTGTTCCTATGGGGCCGAATTCAAAGCTTTTAAAGGTATCTAATCTTGCCCTATGAGTTTTGATTGCTTCTCTTGCAGTGACAATTTCAGATGAAAATACTATAAGTACTCCCATCTCTCCTGCCTTATCATCAGCTGCTACCCTTATGGCGTCAATTATATTTCGCACCGCATCAGAACTTACATCAGAAAAATTCCTTTGGGAGCCTGTTAAAATTATGGGAATATTATTATTTACTGTTAAGTCG
This sequence comes from Eubacteriaceae bacterium, assembly GCA_012838085.1. Taxonomy (GTDB): domain Bacteria; phylum Bacillota; class Clostridia; order Eubacteriales; family Garciellaceae; genus DUPX01. Next base: position 2,327 of record DUPX01000117.1, on the reverse strand, counting down.
AGAAAATATGCCGTTTCTTCCATTGTATCAGTACCGTGGGTTATGACAACTCCATCAAAACCTTCTTTTATAACATCTAGTATTGTTTTTCTTAATAACATAAGATCTGTAAAGGTCATATGGGCACTAGGTATATTTTTAAAATCTATTTCTTCTATGATAATTTCTTTCTTAAGTTCTTCTAAAGAACTTAATAAACCCTTTGCTCCTATTGATGGGTTTGCAAAGCCCTCTTCATTTACTTCCATTGCAATTGTCCCGCCTGTAGAAATAAAAGCTATTCTTTTCATAGAGCTTCCCTCCTTTATTTAAGCCCTTCTTATCTTTGAGCAATACTCCTCTAACATATCTTAAGATTAAATAGCCACACATCTATTGGCTTTGTAAATCATTTGAATGTTTTGCCTTAAGTACTTTTCCCAAAATCTATGTTTGTTCTATAAAACTTTTATATTCAATTTTTACAGTCTTCTAATCAAATGTAGTATATTGCCTTTTAAAGCTTTACTCTGCTTTTCATATAGTTTTAAAAAACTATCTTCACCAAAAGTCCTAATTCTTTGATATAGTTACCTATCTTTAGAGAATATATATTCTCATGAGTTGATATAATTATTTCTAGCTCTAACATAATATTTTATACTAAAGGTTTAAAAACTCCAATAAAACTCATTATAGTTATGAAGTTTCCCATATATCCCAGCAAAATTGGCTTATTCTGATGTATATGATATTATCCCTTCATGCAACATATCTAATAGTCCTCGGACTTTCTTGCGGATCTCTTCATCGTTACTTCCAATGACTTGAATAATCATCTCTTCAGTAAGGGTTGTAGATTCTTCCAAAGTCAACCCCCTAATAAGCTCACATAAAATCTCGACAACAACATTAGCTATAGGCTCACAAGAGCATGTATATTTAGCATCAGTAATTCGACCATCATCAACTTGCAAATATATCTTCATATAATTTCCGGTTTCATTACAATGAATCACATGCTGGCCGATTGCTTCTATATATATAGAAGCATTCTCCAATTCCTTAAAATTTGGAAAATCCTCCTTTATTAACTTACGATAAAACTTTATTACTGCTTGATCCATATTAAATCCCTCTTAGCTATTTAACTTAATATAATCTATAACTTCTTTCATTAATAATCACATCTAATGTATCTAGAAAAATATCACATTCGCTAATTGTATTATACAGATAAAAGGATATTCGATAGATCATTCGCTGTTCTCTGGGTGACCTAGGACGAATCCAGTTGCTACCGAATTGTTGATTAAAATATGAATGAACACAAAATACCCCATCTCGAATCATTATATTATTCTTATCACTAAGTTCTTTAGAAATCCCAATTGCGTTTGGTCTTTGGATAACAAAGGTTAGAATTCCTCCTCTTAGGCTTGCTTCTTCTGGTCCTATAATTGTAAACCATCCTGTTTCACCATAGCGATCAAGTAATTTACGAGAGAGGTAACTATTCAGAAGTTCCTCGTGAACAGCTATACGGTCGATACCGATTTGCTGAAGATATCTTGCAGCTACACCAGAAGCAATGATACCTGCATAATCTTGGATTCCCGCCTCAAATCCTCCTATCCCTATTTTAGGTTCATAAGAATTATAGGTAGTATTCCGAACAGTACCACCACCTACTATCACGGATTCAATAAAGTCATACTCTGTTTTTTCTTTTCCTAATTCTCTCCCTATTAGCTCACTTTTTGCATAAAGTACACCTATTCCCCGTGGACCGCACATCTTATGCATTGAAAAAGCTAAAAAATCTGCATTCAAAGCACGCACATCAACAGTTTGATGTGGTACTGCCTGTGCCCCATCAAGGAGAACTCGAGCTCCATATTGATGAGCAATAGTTATCATCTCTTTAACCGGCAGAGTAACTCCAGTAACGTTAGATGTATATACTATGCTCACTAGGCGTATTTTGTTTGATTTAAAGCATTGTTCATATGCATCAAGGTCAAAGGTATCTTTCAGGTCTGTCGCTGTATGGATTACCTTTATCAATCCTTCTTTTTGCAGACGTAACCATGGTACAAGATTTGAATTATGTTCACGACCCGTCAATAACACTACATCACCTGGTTTAAAGTTGAATCCTAGTGCTACCATATTAATAGCATGTGTTGTATTTTGTGTAAAAATAATTTCCTGTTCAGACTGGGCATTTATTAATTTGGCTATGGACTGCCTTGTACCTATAATTCCAGCTTCGGTATCTCCATCAATAAGCTGGCTTACTTCTTCTGCAAACCAGTGGTCACTTCTCAACCCACCGCATGCAGAAT
>DUPX01000116.1 GCA_012838085.1 Eubacteriaceae bacterium | reverse complement strand
CGGATATTAAGCCTATAGAGCAATTAAATATTAATAATTTAATTAATAAGAGAAATTTTCGTGGAATTTTTGGCACCCAGCCCCCTTTATCAATATTGGAAGAAATAGACTATATAATAGTAAGTCCCGGGGTACCCTTTGATATACCAATTATATTAAAGGCTATAGAAGAGAATATTGAGGTAATAAGTGAAATAGAATTATCTTATCGGCTAAGTAATGGAAAGATAATCGCAATTACTGGCACAAATGGAAAAACTACTACTACTTCAATGGTAGGAGAGATATTTAAAGAAAGTAGGAAAGACTCTTATGCGGTGGGCAATATAGGATTGCCTATGATTTCTAAAATAGATTATTCTACTAATGAAACTTCCTTTATAGTTGAAGTAAGTAGTTTTCAGTTAGAGGGTATAAAGGAATTTCATCCCCATATCTCGGCTGTTTTAAATATTACCCCAGATCATTTAAATAGGCATAAGACAATGGAAAATTATATAGATCAAAAATCTAGGGTTTTTCTAAATCAAACTCCCAATGATATTACCATATTAAATAAAGATAATCCTATAACTTTTTCCTTTAAAGATAAGACACCTGGTAAAGTTATTTTATTTAGCCGATTGTCTACCTTAGAAAAGGGAGTATTTATAGAAGATAATCAAATTATCATCAGGAATGAGGAAAAAGAAAGATTGTTGGTCTGCCCAGTTTCCGATATAAAAATTTTAGGAGGGCATAATTTGGAAAATGCCTTAGCTGCTGTAGCTATTTCATATTATGCAGGTATTCCCATTCAAAGCATAAGGAAGGCTTTAAAGAAGTTTAAGGGAGTAGCTCACCGAATAGAAAGGGTAGATATAATTTCTGGGGTGGAATTTATTAATGATTCAAAGGGCACCAATCCAGAATCCTCTATTAAAGCTATAGAAGCTATGGAAAAACCAATAATATTAATTGCAGGAGGAATGGATAAGGGGAGTGATCTTTCTGAATTTGTTTTATCATTTAAAAATAAGGTCAGATATTTAATCTTATTAGGGGAAACTGCAAATATAATAGAAAATTTAGCAAGAGGTCAAGGGATTAACAATATAAAAAAAGTAGCATCTATGGAGGAGGCAGTATTATTCTCCTTTAATATAGCAAATAAAGGGGATGTGGTATTATTGTCTCCTGGTTGTGCCAGTTGGGATATGTATAGTAGTTATGAAGAAAGGGGTAATATATTTAAATCTTTAGTAAAAGATTTAAGGAGGTGAGGGAATGGCTAAAAAGAATCCTGCTGATTTTATAATTATCTTTTCTGTAATATTGCTAACTTGTATTGGTGTTATAATGGTTTTTAGTGCCAGTCAGTATTCTGCAGGAATTAAATTAAAGGATGATTTTTATTATTTAAAAAGTCAAATTAGATGGGCTTTATTGGGGTTTATAGCAATGGCAATAATGTCTAAATTTCCATATAAAAAGATTCAAAAAATGTCTAATTTGATTTTCATAATTTGTTTATTTTTACTGGCTATTAAATTCATACCGGGAATAGGAATAAACAGGGGAGGAGCAACAAGATGGATAGGTATAGGTAGTAGATATACAATCCAACCATCGGAATTAACGAAAATAGGATTAATTATTTTTATGGCCAATAGCCTTTCTAAAAAGAAGGAAGAAATTAGAACCCTTACCAAAGGAATAATACCTTATATATTTTTAATGGGAATAGTCTGTGGAATAATAATCTTAGAGCCGGATTTTAGTACAGCTGTTATTATGGGAGCAATCATTTTATCTATGGTCTTTGTAGCCGGTGCAAATCTAAAATATATATTTGGCCTTATAGCATTAGCAATTCCAGCAATGGGATATCTTATAGTTTCTGCTGAATATCGTATAGTAAGATTTATGGCTTTTTTAAACCCTTGGGAGGATATGGCAGGGGATGGATATCAAATAATTCAATCCCTTTTAGCTCTAGGTTCTGGTGGACTTTTTGGCCAGGGATTGGGGAAGGGGAAGCAAAAGCTGCTCTATATTCCTGAACCACAAAATGATTTTATTTTTTCCCATATTGGGGAAGAATTAGGTCTTATAGGAACAACCACCATAATTATTTTATTTCTATTATTAATATGGAGGGGTATACGAGTGGCTCTCCACGCCCCTGATATGTTCGCTTCCTTATATGCTTGCGGATTGGTATTTATGATTGCATTTCAAGTTATAATAAATATTGGTGTCGCAACTTCTATTCTACCTGTAACGGGTATACCTCTACCTTTCATTAGTGCTGGCGGTTCATCACTCTTTTTTTTAATGGGAGGGATAGGCATTTTACTGAATATTTCTAGACATACCACTATAGATAAATAATTCTTTGTAACACCTTTGAGAGGATAGCATATTATAATTATATATTATTTCTTTTATAAAAATTTCAAGAAGAAATTGAAGGATTATTCTTTAATAATTATAATAAAGAGCTATTATGCAATTCTTATTAACTAAATGGACTTCTCGGAGGTGTAAATAATGAGCCAATTTTTTATAAAAGGAGGCTTACCATTAGAGGGAGAGGTGAAAATACAAGGGGCAAAAAATGCAGTTTTGCCGATTCTAGCTGGAGCCTTACTAAATCAAGGTAAAAGTATTATTCATAATGTGCCAGAGCTAAGAGATGTAAATACAATGATTTCCATTTTGGAATCAATAGGCTGCAAAATTAAGAAGGAAGGAAAAACATTAATAGTTGATTCCAGCTCTATCCATACTAATGAGGTTCCTGAAAAACTAGTTAGAGAAATGCGATCATCTATAATATTACTTGGAGCAATTTTAGCAACCCATAAACAGGCTAAGTTTTCCTATCCTGGAGGTTGTGATATAGGTTTACGGCCAATTGATTTGCATTTAAAAAGTCTAAGGGAATTAGGGGCAGAAGTTAAAGAATCCCATGGGTATATATATTGTAAATCCAGCATATTAAAAGGATGTCAGATACAATTAGATTACCCAAGTGTTGGAGCAACAGAAAATATAATGTTGGCTGCATCTTTGGCACAGGGACTTACAATAATCAGAAATGCTGCTAAGGAGCCTGAGATCTGTGACTTGCAAAATTTTATAAATAAAATGGGAGGACAGGTAAAGGGTGCTGGCACTAACACAGTTATTATTAATGGCGTTAGTAAATTACAGGATGTAGAATATAAAATAATGCCTGATAGAATTGCTGCTGGAACTTTTGCAACAGCTGCTGTTATATCAGGAGGGAAGTTAACATTGAAGGATGTTAATATAGAACATATAAGTTCTGTTGTTTCAAAGCTACAAGAAGGGGGTAGTAAAATTGCTAGATATAATAATAGCTTAACAATAGAGTCTCCTAAGGTATTAAAAGCTGTAGAAACAATTAGAACCTTGCCTTATCCAGGATTTCCAACGGATATGCAAGCTCAAATGATGGCATTGATGACCATTGCCCAGGGTACTAGTATTATTACCGAAACAATATTTGAAAACAGATTTAAACATGCTTCCCAGCTAATAAGGATGGGTGCAAATATTAAAGTTGATGGAAGGGTTGCAGTAATAAAAGGCGTTGAAAAATTGTATGGTGCCCATGTTAGTGCTATGGACTTAAGAGGGGGAGCAGCCTTAACATTAGCAGGTTTGGCTGCTGAAGGGGAAACTATAGTGGACAATATATATCATGTGGATAGGGGATATGAATATTTTGAAAAATCCCTTCAAGAATTAGGGGCATCAATTATTCGTATAGAATAAATAAAGGTAGTAAAGCTTTCTACCTTTCTATTACCAAAAATAGGACAAGTCTCTTTATTAATAGGGAAAATACTAATAGTTATATTCTATGGAGATGTTTATATGTCAACAAAAAGTAAAAAAGAATTAAATTATAATAGGCGAAGAAGATTTGTAAAAGGTAAATATGGTATAATATTATTGGTTTTGCTTTTCTTTTTAGCTATTACAATATTTTTATTATTATATACGGACTTATTCTTAGTAAATGAAATAGAGATAAATGGCAATGACTATGTGGAAGATAGTGAGATATTGAAAAAATCCAATTTAGAAATTGGTATGAATATATTTAAATTTAACATTAAAAAAACCCAAAGTGATATTATTTTACATCCCTTTATAAAAGAGATCAGTATTTCTAGGGTTTTACCTGATAAGATTTCTTTGTCAATAGTAGAAAGGGAAGTGGCAGCTATTATTCCCTTTGAAGATGGGAATTTTCTTTATTTAGATGATGAGGGGGTTGTAGTTGAGAAGAGTCATCTACTAAAAACCTATAATATACCATTAATTACTGGTTTGGAAGAAATAAGTTTTATTGTAGGCAATACTATTGAAATTAGCCCAAATTGGTTTAAAAATTCTATATTAAATATAGTACTAATTTTAAAAGAAAATAGTTTACTGCATGAAATATCAGAAATACAATTATTTGAAGATTATAATGTCCAGTTATATACAAATGCTGGTAGTGTTATTAAAATCGGGAATGATAAGATTTTGCAAGGGAAAATAGAATTTGTAAAATCATTTATATCACAATCCCAACCTAGTGTTATAGTAGATATAAGCCATGGAGGTACCCCAGTGTATAAGCCACGTAATAACCAGGAGGAATAAATAGATATGAAAAAATATAATAAAGGGTTATTAGAAATTACAATTATATGCTTTATTATCGGCTTTATGTTGATTACCCAATATAGGTCTGTTTCTCAATTGGGTGGTTTTGTATCCACAACTAGAGCCCAAGAATTAGCAGGACAATTAAATGAGTTAAAAAAGGAAAAGGAAGGCTTGATTAATAAAATTAGTGAATTGGAAAGGGAGATTAAGGAATTTGAGGATCAGGTTGTTCAAGATAATCAAATAGTAGAAAATTTGCGTATTAATACTCAGAAAGCTCAGATGATTGCTGGTTTATTGGATGTGAAGGGACCAGGAATTATCATATCTTTAGATTATACTCCTTTGGAAGGAGAAACCGGATATGACCCATTTTTGATATATCCAGAATATCTTTTATTATTACTTAATGAGTTAAATTCCTCTGGTGCTGAAGCTATTTCAATTAATGAACAAAGAATAATATCTACTTCGGAAATAAGACTAGCGGGAAATCATATAGTTATAAATGGGGAAAAGCTATCTAGGCCCTTTGTCTTTAAGGTAATAGGTGATGGTCAAACCCTACAATCTGCTATTCAACTAAGGGGAGGAATTGTAGATTTATTAAATTCAAGTTATATTCAAGTTAATATTAAAAGAGAAGAGGAAATTTTTATACCAAAATTTTCTGGACTGATTGATTTTGACTATATTCACACCAATGAAGAACAATAGTATCCAATAGGAGGGCCCATAAATGGAGAAAAATAGAAAGCTATTTATAATAGTTATAATTTTTATAATTGCTGGTTTTATAACAGGGGCCCAATTTAAAGAAAATCAGGGTAGCTCTGATATAATAACCATTAGAAGTTTATATGAAGAACAAAAAAGTATTCAAAATGAACAATTAGAGATAGAAAGGCTTAATAAGTCATTAATAGAATTATCAGATAAGCTGGAAACATATTATGGAGAGGAATACGATGTGGATGATATAATAGATTCCTTGAGAAAGGATTTGATAACCAATAAGATTTTAGCTGGACAGGAGGAAATCTCTGGACCAGGAATTAGAATTCGTATGGAAGATAGCCTAGAATATGCTGAAGGCCAAAATATAAATAATTATATAATCCATAATGGTGATATACTGCAGATAATTAATGATTTAAGGGGAGCTGGTGCTAAAAGGATTGCCATAAATGGTGCCCCCATAATATGGAATTCTAAAATTGATTGTAATGGTGCTACTATAAAAGTTGGCCGGGAAATTTTTGCCCCCCCTTTTATAATTGAAGCCATAGGAAATCCTGAAAAATTAGAAGGTATATTAATGAGCCCTGATAGCATTATACATTTAATGAAATTATGGGATATAAGAATTCATATTAGTAAAAGAAGTAATATTACAATAAAGGGAATAGACTATATTCCAAGGTTTGAGTATTTACAAATAGCAGAAGAAGGTGATGAATAATGCTAATTCCAATATTTGGATTAATCCTAGGGATTTTATTTGGATTAATCTTACCATTTAAAATTCCTGCAATCTACTCATCCTATATGTCAATAGCTGTTTTAGCAGCATTAGATTCAGTATTTGGTGGAATTAGGTCCAACATGGAACAGAAATTCGATAGTAATATTTTTATTTCAGGCTTTTTTGGTAATGCAATATTAGCAGCATTATTAGCTTATGTAGGTGATAGATTAGGGGTTCCCCTATATTATGCTGCTATTTTTGCATTTGGCACACGTCTTTTTCAAAACTTTGCCATTATTAGAAGACACCTTTTAAATAGGATTATGAAAAAGTAAAAAAATATTGAATTATTTTTTATTAAAAGAGGAAAAGCAATTACAATGTTGAATTTATATTAGAGCAGTTTATTATAGTTTTTGATTTATTTTAGCTTTAATATAATCAGTTGAACTAGATTGGAGGAGATCACAACTTGCTAGAATTTGAAGTGGAATTAGAACATTTTGCAAAGATTAAGGTAATTGGATGCGGTGGTGGTGGTAATAATGCTGTGAATAGAATGATACAATCTAATCTTCAAGGTGTGGAATTTGTAGCGTTAAATACTGATAAGCAGGCTTTATTATTATCTTCAGCAGATAATAAATTACAAATAGGTGAAAAAATTACAAAGGGTTTAGGGGCTGGTGCAAATCCCGAAATTGGGCTAAGATCTGCAGAAGAAAGCAAGGAAGAGATATATAATGCCTTAGAGGGAGCGGATATGGTTTTTGTTACTGCAGGTATGGGGGGAGGTACAGGCACAGGGGCTACACCTGTGGTTGCATCTATTGCCAAGGATTTAGGCATACTTACAGTAGGAGTTGTTACAAAGCCTTTTAGTTTTGAAGGAAAAAATAGAATGCTCCAAGCTGAAAAAGGAATAGAGGAATTAAAAACCAAGGTGGACACATTAATTACTATCCCTAATGATCGTTTGTTACATGTGGCTGAGAAAAAAACTTCCTTAGAGGATGCATTTAAAATTGCTGATGATGTTTTACTTCAAGGCGTCCAAGGTATTTCAGATTTAATAGCAGTTCCAGGTTTGATTAATTTGGACTTTGCCGATGTAAAAACCGTTATGGAAAATAAAGGACTTGCCCACATGGGGATAGGATGGGCAAGTGGTGAAAATAAGGCGGTAGAAGCTGCAGAAAAGGCTATTAAAAGTCCTCTATTAGAAACTTCTATTCAAGGGGCAAAGGCTGTTTTGTTAAATATTACAGGTGGGCCGGAGTTAGGTCTTTTCGAAGTAAATGAGGCGTCAGAGCTTGTCGCCCAAGCTGCTGATCCTGATGTGAATTTAATATTTGGGGCAGTTATAGATGAAAGTCTTCAAGATGAAATAAAGATTACTGTAATAGCAACAGGATTTGATAATATTCAAAGTCAGGCATTTAGTGAAGTTGCTTCCACTTTGAATGTTAAGCAAAACAAAACAGGAGAACTTGATATTCCCACATTTTTACGAAGATTTAATAAATAATTCTACTAAAAGAAGAATAGGGAAAACCTATTCTTTTTTTTATGCCATTAAGTAATATATCTTGCTATTGATGAATTTAAATATTATTCTATAAAAACAAGTAAATTTCGACTTCTTATTATGACATGTTTTGAAATTTAACTAAGCTATAATAATATGAGAAAAAAAATATTAAAGCAAAAATAATAATCCATCATAAATAAAAGTGGAATAGCATAATGTATTATAAATGCTATTTCTTTGAAAAAAAGGGGGAAGATTGTGACCTATATTTATGGGGATATTATTATAATACAAAATATAATAATAAATTATACAATCTTATGGTTAACTGCCTATTTTTCAAAATTTAAAACAAATAAGGTTAAGATAATTTTAGCTTCATTTACAGGGGCCTGTTATGCTATTTTAATATATTTTCCTTTGTTAAATTTTTTAAATAATTTATCAATGAAATTATGCCTATCTGTTTTAATGATATTTATTGTTTTTACTCCATTTAAAATAAAGGTTTTTTTAAAGTCCTTAGCAATTTTTTATCTAATTTCATTTATTTTTGGGGGTATAGGTTTTGCATTAATTTGTATGACTAATACTAGGGGAATAGTTTCAAAGGGAATTTTTCATTTATATGATTTTCCTTTGGGTTTATTTTTTCTTACATGTATATTAGGATTTTTTATCATAAAGTATTCTTGGGATTTAATAAGGAAAAAAGGCTTAAATAAAAGCATTATCACAGTATTAAATATTTTCATAGATGGGAATCAAGTGGAAATATTGACCCTTTTTGATACTGCAAACTTTTTATATGAACCAATCTCAAAATTGCCTGTAATAATAGTTGAATATGACTTTGTTAAAGAAATATTACCCTTAGATATTAAAAAAGTATTTATAGATAACTTAGAAAGGGATTTTAATCTAATATCTGAAATTATAAAGGAATCTGAGTGGTTACAACGTTTTAGGATTATACCTTTCTCCTCCATAGGTGAACAAAATGGCCTGTTAATTGGTTTTAAAACCGATAGAATTACATATTTTTATAAAAAAGAAAAAAAAGAGATTGATAATGTAATAATGGCAATTTATAAAAATCACTTAAGCGAAGATGGGGAGTATAATGCACTAATTCACCCAGAAGTATTAAATTATAATTTATAGGAGGAAGGTCATGGGTGTTAAGGTTAGAATTTTATTACTAAAGATTAGAATTATTTATATAGATTTATTAAGAAAATTTAAAATTATAAAACCAGGGGAGATTTTCTACATAGGGGGAAGTGAGGCCCTACCTCCACCGTTAAGTATAGAAGAAGAAACTTTTCTTGTAAATCATCTTAAAAAGCAAAATAATAACTCTATTAAATCGGTATTGATTGAAAGAAATCTAAGATTGGTAGTTTATATAGCAAGGAAATTTGAAAATACAGGGATAGGTGTGGAAGATTTAATATCTATAGGTACTATAGGTTTAATTAAGGCGGTAAATACATTTGATCCTGATAAAAATATAAAACTTGCCACCTATGCTTCAAGATGTATAGAAAATGAAATTTTAATGTTTTTACGAAGGAACAACAAAATCAGATTGGAAATATCATTTGATGAGCCCTTAAATATAGACTGGGATGGCAATGAGCTATTATTATCAGATATATTAGGTACTGACAATGATATAATTCATAAATTTATTGAGGAGGAAGTAGATAAGGAATTACTACAGATTGCCATGAGTAAGTTGAATGAAAGGGAAAAAAAAATAATGGAATTGCGTTTTGGATTAATGGATGGAATAGAAAAGACACAAAAGGAGGTTGCAGATCTCCTTGGGATTTCTCAATCCTATATATCCCGATTAGAAAAGAGAATTATAAGAAGACTTAAAAAAGAAATAAATAGAATGGTGTAAAACCTTTCCCTTTTGAGAAAGGTTTTTTTATTTAGTTAATTAATTCCAATTTATTTTTGAATAATTAGATTCATAAAGGAAATAATCAAGGTATTATATCAGCATAGAAAGGATGACAAAGTCTTATGGCTAATAAGGTTGAAATATGTGGAGTAAACACCTCAAAATTACCGGTTTTAACAAATAAAGAAATGAGGAAATTGTTTGACAGGATACATAAGGGAGATGAAAAGGCACGAGAAACATTTATACAGGGAAATTTAAGACTGGTACTTAGCGTAATACAAAGATTCAATAATAGAGGTGAGAATTTAGACGACTTATTTCAGGTAGGTTGTATTGGCTTAATAAAAGCAATAGATAATTTTGATTTAAGTCAAAATGTAAAATTTTCAACCTATGCGGTGCCTATGATAATAGGGGAAATCCGCAGATATTTAAGGGATAATAATCCTATTAGGGTTAGCCGCTCCTTAAGGGATATTGCCTATAAGGCTTTACAGGTGAAGGACCAATTAATAAGTAAAAATACTAGGGAACCAACAATAAGTGAAATATCTAAAGAATTAGGAATATCAAGGGAAGAGGTGGTATTTGCCTTAGATGCCATTCAAGAACCTATATCATTATTTGAGCCTATATATCATGATAGTGGAGATGCTATTTTTGTAATGGATCAGGTTAGTGATGAAAAAAACCAAGATAATTTATGGTTAGAAAATATTGCCCTCCAAGAGGCAATGGAAAAATTAAATAAAAGGGAAAAAATGATTTTAAATCTAAGATTTTTCAGGGGAAAAACTCAAATGGAAGTTGCAAAGGAAATTGGGATATCTCAGGCCCAAGTTTCCAGACTGGAAAAGGCAGCATTAAGCCATATGAGAAAGTATATATAAAATATTATCCAAGAGAATAATATTGATAATATTTATGTAGAAAAGTCTTATTTAAAATTATTTTCATATATATAAAGTATAGATTTTATTATTTAGTAAAAGGGATGGTAATAATGAATTTAACTCAATTTAAACAGCTTGATGTAGTCAACATAATTGATGGCAAGATATTAGGAAATATATCGGATTTTAATATTAATATAGCTGAAGGAAGAATAGAAAATATTATTATTCCCGGCAATTATAAAATTAAAGCATTATTTAATAGCAAGGAGGAGTATATTATCCCCTGGGAGGATATAAAGAAAATTGGTGAAGAGGTAATTTTAGTAACATATAAAGGTGATTTATAGACTTAAATAATATTTTGCAAGGAATATTTTCTGGCTTCCTTAAAATGGACAAATATATAATGATATTGTATAATATATTAAGTTAATTATGGGAGGAAAGCTTAGTGAAATGTCCATTTTGCAATTCTACTGAAAGCAAGGTAGTGGATTCTCGTCCTACTGAAGATGGTATTCGTAGGCGAAGGGAGTGTATTAAATGCCTTAAGAGATTTACAACCTATGAAAACATTGAAAATATTCCCTTAATGATAGTTAAGAAAGATGGTAACAGGGAACATTACAATAGAAATAAAATACTAAATGGTATTTTAAAGGCTTGTGAAAAACGTCCTGTTTCTATGGCTCAAATTGAAGAATTAGTGGAATATATAGAAAAAAAAGTATTTAGTACTATGGAAAGAGAAATTACAAGCACATTCATAGGAGAACTCATAATTAATGAATTGAAAAAAACAGATGAGGTTGCTTATGTGAGATTTGCATCAGTATATAGGCAGTTTAAGGATATAAATACTTTTATGGAAGAGCTAAATAAGCTAATAAATGAAAAATAAACCTCATAAGGCATGGCCTTATGGGGCTTATTTTTTGACATATTAAATTTTTTATGGTAATCAAGGAAGGGATTTTACGGAGGTTTTCAATGATTAAAGGTAAAGTCAGATTAGATAAAAAAACAAAAAATTTAGTCAAGAGAATTAAGCCAGGAGAAATAGCTATTATTAAACACAGAGATATAGATGAGATTGCCGCTGAATCTTTAGTCGATAGAAAAGTTAAAATGGTTATTAATTTGGACAAGTCTATAAGTGGTAAATACCCAAACTTAGGGCCTAAAATATTAAATGATGGAAATATTCCAATATTAGATAATGTTCAAGAGGATCTTTTTAATCTAATAAAAGAAAATGATGAAATTGAAATTATTAGAAATGAAATTTATAAAGACAATAAATTTATTGGAAAAGGTGATTTATTTACCGACGAAATAATAAATCACAAGATAGATAAAGCTAAAGATAATATTTCTATTGAGTTGGATAAGTTTATTGAAAACACATTAGATTATGCAAAAAAGGAAAAGGACATAATCTTAAATGGAATCTTTTTCCCCCTTATTCAAACTCCAATTAGAGGGAAACAGGTTGTAGTTGTAGTGAGGGGGAAAAACTATAAAGAAGATTTAAGTATTTTACAATCATACATAAAAGAAGAAAAACCAGTATTAATAGGGGTAGATGGGGGAGCAGATGCACTTTTAGAATTTGGTTATAAACCAAATATAATTGTTGGAGATATGGATAGTGTAAGTGACTATGCCTTAAAAAATTGCGATGAAATAATAGTACATGCATATACAGATGGCACTGCACCTGGAATGGAGAGAATAAATGCTCTAAATCTCACAGCCTTAACTATACCAGCCCCCGGAACTAGTGAAGATATAGCTATGCTACTTGCTTACGAAAAAGGTGCAGATCTAATAATTGCGTTGGGTAGTCATTCAAATATGATTGATTTCTTAGAAAAGGGAAGGAAAGGAATGGCTAGTACCTTTCTTGTTCGATTAAAAATCGGCTCAAAATTAATTGATGCGAAGGGTGTAAACAAATTATATCATACAGGTTTAAAAATAAAATATGTATTGGCATTGTTATTATCAGCCCTCTTGCCTATAATTATCATTGCCTTTTATTCCCCTACTATCCAGTATTTTTTAAAGCTATTTCATATGCGATTAAAAATTTTATTAGAATTTTAAGGAGAGAACCATATGGTAAGCATGAAATATTTAATTGTTACAATAGCATCAATTTTTCTAGCACTAGGAATAGGGATATTTATTGGCTTCATGTTTGATGGGCAGGATATTTTTTTAAACCATCAGGAATCCCTTATTAATGATTTAGAATATAAATTTGATGAGCTAAAGGAAGAAAATAATGAATTACTTAGTACGATAGAAATAAAAAATAAAAATATTAAACATTATGAGGACTTTACAAATATTATTTTCCCAAAACTTATAGAAGGAAAATTAAAAGGCCTGAAGATAGCTATGATTGAAACAAATGATGATTATATTTATAATGACATTAATTCAATAGTTTTAAAGTCAGGTGGTTTATTAAATTCTACAACATATATAAAAAAGGAATTTTTATTAGAAAAAGGTGAAAAGCTTGAAGAGGTCTATGATTATTTTACTGAAAAAAAGCAATTATCTATAAATAAAGAAGACTTTATAATGAAATTATCAGAATATCTGGCAATAGCGATAATAGAAAAGGATATAGAAACCTTACACTTTTTAAAGGAAAAAGAATTAATAGAATTAAAGGGGAATTATATGGAAAGTGCTGACTTCTTTATAATAGCAGGAGGAAGCGCAATAGAAGAACCTGATAGAATGATTCAAAATATTGATATACCTATTATAAAAAAGGTAAAACAATACAATATACCTATTATAGGTGTAGAACAAAGTATTGTTAAATATTCCTATATAGATACATATAAAAGGCAAAAAATATCTACTATAGATAATGTAGATACTATGATAGGTCATTATTCTTTAATAGAAGTTTTACAAGGTAATTATGGTAATTTCGGTATAAAGCCATCGGCAAATCGTCTAATACCACAGTAAAAAGAGGGGAAAGCCAATGAAGAACAAAAGGATTAGTATTATAATACCTGCATATAATGAAGGAAGCAGAATAAAAAAAACATTGAAGCCTTTAGTAGACCATCCTTTAATAGATGAATTAATAGTGGTTGATGATGGGTCATCAGATGATACAGGGAAAATGGCCTGGGAATGTGGGGCTCTTGTAAGTAGATTAGAAAAAAATAAAGGCAAAGGTTGGGCCTTAAGGCATGGAATTAAGCAGGCTAAAGGGGATATAATAGGTTTCTTAGATGGGGATGTGGAAGAAAGCTCAATAGAAATTCAAAAACTAATTACACCGATTATTGATGGGGATTGTGATGTTACAATAGCCCAATTTCCTCCTGCTAAGAAAAAAGGTGGCTTTGGATTTGTAAAAAAACTAGCCCAATGGGGTATTTACTTTTATACAAAACAAACTATATATTCATCACTCTCCGGACAACGGATTTTTACAAGGGAGGTTTTAGAGGATATAACAATGCCTGTGGGAGGATATGGAGTGGAAGTAGACATGACTATCGATATATTAAATAAGGGTTATAGGATTTGTGAAATTCCTGTTAATATGAACCATGCAGAAACGGGGAGAGACTTTCAAGGTTTTAAGCATAGGGCAAGGCAATTTTTTCATATATTTATTGTATTAATAAAACGTCTGGTTAAGAGGCGATAAAATGTACTTTTATGTTTTAACTATTTTAATATCATTTGTATTGACATTTTTATTTAAAAATCTTATCTATAATATGATTATTGAGACAAAATTTCTTAAACAAAATTATAAAGGTCAGTCCATACCTATTGGAATGGGAATAATTTTTCCAGTGGTATTAATCTCTTCCTTGGCC
This sequence comes from Eubacteriaceae bacterium, assembly GCA_012838085.1. Lineage (GTDB taxonomy): Bacteria > Bacillota > Clostridia > Eubacteriales > Garciellaceae > DUPX01. The sequence goes on along the minus strand of DUPX01000116.1, from coordinate 11,151 downwards.
TTTTTACATTTATTTTATCCTACAACAAGTATTTCTTTGTTATTTTCTTTTGGTGTATCCACCATGGCACTTTTAGGAATAATTGATGATTTATTAGGAAATAGGAATACAACAGGGTTAAAAGGTCATATAGGTCAATTATTTAAATTTAAACTAACCACTGGAGGGCTAAAGGCGCTCATGGGTGGAGTTGTTTCAATATTTGTATCTCTTTCATTTAGCAATAACTTCCCAATGTTAATTTTAAATGGGCTTATTATAGCACTTTTTACTAATCTAATAAATTTATTAGACTTAAGGCCGGGTAGGGCATTGAAGTTTTTTCTTTTTTATGCTACTATAATTTTTATATTTTTTATATGTGAAAATAGTTATTTATTAATAATTATTACTATAATAGTTTTGGTATATTTTCCTATGGATATAAAGGCTGTTGCCATGATGGGGGATGTAGGATCCAATTCTCTAGGATTTGTGCTAGGATTTTTTACTGCATTTCACTTTGGCTATATATATAAGCTAACTATACTTATCTTTTTAGTCTTTATTCATTTGTTTTCCGAAAGATTTTCTATTACAAACTTCATAGAGAACAATAAGTTTTTAAAATACCTAGATAATTTAGGGAGATAAATATTATTAGTATAAAAATCTTGATGAAATAATGCTGTAAAGGCATTGCAGGTCTAGTCCTCTAAAATTATTGAAATAAAAAAAGGATATTTCAATAATATGTAGAATACAATTATATAGTAATATTTAAATATTTAGAAAATTTTAAATATTGCTATTTTATGAGAGTGGAGGTGAAATTTAAACAAAATTGCATTAATTAGAATAATTAATAAGGGGGTATATTAATGGAACAACCTAGTACTACTACTGGCGGCAGAGATCAGTTTAGATCCAGAATTGGATTTATATTTGCCGCCGCTGGTTCAGCTGTTGGTCTGGGAAATATATGGAAATTTCCCTATTTAGCAGGAACAAATGGTGGAGGAGTTTTTGTAGTTATCTACTTAGCATGTGTTATTCTTATAGGCTTTAGTTTGATGTTAATGGAATTTGCCTTAGGTAGAAATACTTCATTAGCAGCTGTGGGAGCTTTTAGAAAACTAGATAGCAGGTTTAAATTTGTAGGAGTAATGGGTGTATTCTCAGCATTCTTGATTATGGGATTCTATCCTGTAGTTGGAGGCTGGTCACTTTCTTATATTTTTAAGACTATTATGGGTGAATTAGCAGTAACTGATGCTGCAACCTTAGGTGGTGTATTTGATACTCTTATAACCGGTGTATTTTCACCTATTTTCTGGACAGCTTTATACTTAGTTATAAATATTGTAATTGTTGCCGGGGGTATCGGCGCTGGAATTGAAAAAGCATCTAAATGGATGATGCCCGCTCTCTTTGTACTTTTAATAATACTAGTAGTTCGTTCACTAACCTTACCTAATGCTGGGGAAGGATTAAAATATATGTTTGCTCCTGATTGGTCCAAGTTAAGTGGAGGGGTGGCTCTAGCTGCCATGGGTCAGGCATTTTTCTCCCTTAGTCTAGGTATGGGTTGTATGATAACCTATTCTAGCTATTTGAGTAAAGATGAAAACCTTGTATCTAATGCTTTTATAGTGCCTGGAATGGATACCTTGGTAGCTATTCTTGCAGGTATGGTTATTATACCTGCTGCTATTTCTTTTAACTTTGAAGTTGGAGCTGGACCAGGGTTAGTATTTGTTACTGTACCAGCTATATTTGCTACAATGGGACCTGTTGTTGGGAAGTTATTTGGCATAATATTCTTTGTATTAATTGCTTTAGCAGCAATTACATCTTCCATCTCACTATTAGAAGTTATTGTATCCTATCTAATTGATGAGAAAAATATGACCAGGAAAAAGGCTGTAGGCGCTACTAGTGTAATATTATTTATAATGTGTATTGCAGCTTCCATGTCATTAGGTGATTGGTCAGGATTTACTATCTTAGGAAATGGTATTTTCGATACCTTTGATAAGATCACTACCTTTATTACAATGCCACTTGGGGGGTTATTTATCTCACTATTTGTTGGCTGGTTCTGGGGTAAAGAAAAAGCTAAGAATGAAGTTACAAATAATGGTACTGTTAAGTTTGCTTTATTTGATGTCTGGTTCTTCCTATGCAAATGGGTTATTCCAGCTATAATCTTAGTTATATTTATTACCGGAATTCCTTCATTCCCAGGCTAAAATTTGCAATTATAAATCCCTTGGATACTATAAATCCAAGGGATTTTATTTGGCTATAATTTATAAATAGGTGCTATAATATATATTAATAATTCTAATAATAAAAAGAGGTGTTTTTTATGCTAGACCGGGAGATAGGTATTGTCCATAGAATTGTCTATGAGGATTCAGAATACCAAGAAATAGATATCTTTATTGGACCGGAAAAATCTAAGGCAATAAACTATATCTGTTTTACCGGAAGCTGTATGGTAGGGGATAAGGTGCTCTTAAACACTACTGCCATTAGATTAGGCTTAGGAACAGGGGGATTTCACTATGTCATTGCTATTTTAAGGGAAGAAAGTAAAGTTCATAAAAAGACTGGACATATTATGAAACTCAGGTATACTCCCCTTCAAATAGCTGTTCAGACAATGGAAGAAGAGGGGAGTCCCTACCATAATAGTATAATGGACTTTAAAAGCCTGGAGATGTTACCTGTAATTAGCTGTAGTTTACATAGTATGTTAGCACCTGCTATAGCAATAATAAAATACTATATGCCTTATAGTAGAATTACATATATTATGACAGATGGTGCCAGTTTACCTATCTCTATGAGTAATTCAATAAGAGATTTAAAGAATAAAAAACTAATAGATAATACCATAACCTATGGTCATGCCTTTGGGGGAGATTTTGAAGCTATAAACATTTACACTGCATTAATAGGCGCTAAGGAGGTTTGTAATGCTGATGTTATTATTGTTGGAATGGGACCCGGTATTGTAGGTACGGGAACGAAATATGGATTTACGGGATTAGAGCAGGGCACCATTGTAGATGCAATTAATACTTTAGGGGGATATTCAATTGCCATTCCGAGAATTAGTTTTGCTGATAAAAGAAAACGTCATTATGGATTAAGTCATCATTCTATTACAACCTTTACTAAGATTACAAAGACTAAAACCACAATTGTTTTTCCTGATATTAAGGATAAAAAGAAAAAGGATATAATAAACTTGCAGTTAATAGCAAACAATCTTTTAGATTTTCATAATATTGAATACAGGGATATAGATGAATTAGAAAAAGTTTTAAAGTTTTTTGATATAAAAGTATCTACTATGGGTAGGAATTATATAATGGAAAAAGAATTTTTCCAAAGTGCTGGAGCAGCAGGAAAATTAGCATTAGAAAAGCTGAAAGGATGTGAAGAATAGTTTGAAGTTCAATGAAAAAACTATTAATAGAGAAGAAATATACAGGGGTAAAATAGTAAATCTTTATGTGGACGAAGTAATTTTATGTAATAAAAAGAAGGCAAAAAGGGAAATTGTTGAGCATAGTGGAGCTGTTGCAATCCTTCCAATTTTAGACAAGGACAGGATTTTTTTAATTAAACAATTCAGAAAACCTATTGAAAATGAACTTGTTGAATTACCAGCAGGGAAACTAGAAAAAGGGGAGGAGCCTGAAGAATGTGCTATAAGAGAATTAGAAGAAGAGATAGGTTATATACCTGGGAAGTTGGAAAAATTAACTTCAATTTATACATCTCCGGGTTTTGCAAATGAAATTATTCATATTTATTTGGCATCAGATCTAAAGAAAACCAAGATAAAAAGGGACGATGATGAATTTATGGATATATTAGAGGTAGATATTGATGAAGCAATAAGGATGATAGAAGATGGTAGAATAATAGATGCAAAAACCATTGTAGGAATATTGTTTTATCTGCAAAAAGATAATTTGAACAAGTTATCATAAATTATTATTCCTATGCATAATTTTTATTAAGCATAAATAATTCATGTATCAATACTTTTATGATAATAAAATATTTTTCCTTATGCATAGGAAGGAGTTTTTTTTTGAGAAATATAATTAACATTATTAAAAAACATATAAGACTAAATATTCCAATCTATTTTATAACACTATTATTTTTTACTATTGGAATAGTTGTAGGAACCTATACAATTAAAGCACTATCCTATTCACAAAAAGTGGAATTAATGGATTATTTAGAAGGTTTTTTCCAATTATTTAGAACTCAAGAATTTAATAGTATTCAATTATTCCTTAATTCTTTTTTTAACAATATAAAAATATTTATTTTATTTTGGATATTAGGCCTTACATTATTTGGTTTTCCTTTGATACTTTTGTTATTAGGTTTTAAAGGGTTTGTTTTAGGTTTTACCCTAGGTTTTGTTATAGAAGAATTAGCTTTAAAAGGAGTGTTATTTATAGTATTATCAATATTACCCCATAATTTATTCCATATTCCAGGACTATTAGGTATAGGAATTATATCAATGAGTTTTTCTATATTCATATTTAAAAATAAAGTAAAAAGAGAAAAAATATATAATAAGAAAGGACAGGTAATAACTTATACAATTACAATGCTATTAATATCTATTTTATTATTAATGGCCAGTTTGGTGGAAGCATATATAACACCAATATTGATGAAACTGTTATTTACTACTTAAAAAATTAATAATAAGCACATACCATATCCTTGAAAATGGAATATATAGGATATATAATACAAATAATGGGGTTATAATTTTTATATAATAAGGGGTGGTAAAATGATAATTGGAGTACCTAAGGAAATTAAAGCACACGAAAACAGGGTTGCAATTACACCAGCGGGAGTTCATGAATTAATATATTCAGGTCATAAAGTATATATTGAAACTAATGCTGGGGCAGGTAGTAATTTTACTGATGAGGAATACATAGAAGCCGGAGCTGAGATACTTAATACCGGCAGGGAGATTTATAGGGTAGCCGATATGATTATGAAGGTTAAAGAGCCTTTAACATCAGAATATGAATTTTTTAAAGAAAATCAAATTATATTCACCTATTTTCATTTGGCAGCAGAACCTGAATTAACAAAAGCATTATTAGAAAAAAATGTTATAGCTATTGCTTATGAAACGGTACAATTACCAGATAATTCATTACCATTGTTATCACCCATGAGTGAAGTTGCAGGAAAAATGTCTGTTCAGGTAGGAGCCCATCTTTTACAAAAGATCAATAATGGACGAGGTATATTATTAGGTGGAGTATCAGGTGTTGCCCCTGGGGAAGTATTAATTATTGGCGGAGGGAATGTAGGTGCTAATGCAGCTAAGGTAGCGGTGGGGTTAGGTGCCCATGTAACAATTGTAGATTTAGATATAAAAAGACTGGCATATTTAGATGATTTATTTGGAGGTAAAGTAACAACCCTTATGTCTAATAGTTATAATATAGCTATGGCAGTGGAAAAGGCAGACCTTATAATAGGAGCAGTATTAATTCCTGGGGCAAAGGCACCTAAGCTAGTAAAGGAGTATATGGTTAAAACAATGAAACCAGGATCGGTAATAGTTGATGTTGCAATAGACCAGGGGGGTGTAATAGAAACTAGTGATAGAACAACCACCCATGATGATCCATATTTTATTAAACATGGTATTGTTCACTATTCTGTTCCAAATATGCCCGGGGCTGTACCTAGGACTTCAACATTGGCATTGACTAATGCAACAATGCCCTATGCTGTACAAATTGCTAATAAGGGCTGTGAAAGGGCTTTAGTAGAGAATCAATCATTAATGAAGGGGTTAAATGTTTATAAGGGAAGTATTACATATAAGGCTGTTGCAGAGGCTTTTGGCTATAATTATATCTCGCCAGAAGAAGCAATACAGTTTTAATACCTTTATTATTAACCTAACAAAAATTTTTATAGTTAATATTATTAAGGTAAATAGTCAACAATAGACTATTTACCTTTTTAATTTACATAAAATAAAAGGTTTTTTAAAAAGTTTGTTGAATATTGTTAAAATGAGTTATAAATAAAGGAGAAGAAATTGAACAGCAAATATATATTAGAATTTAAGGGATATTTAATTAAAGAAAAAAAGGTATCTACAAATACCTTAGAAAGTTATCTTAGGGATGTAAAACAATTCAATGATTTTTGTTTGAAAATGAATATAAATAATATTAAGGAAGTATCTAAAGCTCAAATTATTTCATTCTTAATTTATTTGCAGAAAATGGGAAGGGCTACTACAACAATAACAAGAAATTTAGTTGCATTAAGGGTTTTTTTCCACTATCTTTTTGATTGCAGTTATATAGAATCCAACCCTGTGATAAATTTAAAGATCCCTAAAATTGAGAGAAAAGTTCCTAAGACTTTGACAATAAAAGAAATTGATATACTTTTAAACACACCGGATTTGAATACAAATAAAGGCTTAAGAGATAAGGCTATTTTAGAGGTTTTATATTCTACCGGATTAAAGGTCTCAGAACTAGTCAATATTAAAATTATGGATATTAATTTTCGAAATAAATCTATATCCTATTATTCTAATAGGGAAAAAAGGTCAATTCCCATAGGAGATGTGGCTATTAGATTTTTAAATAAATATTTAGCTTATAGTAGGGAAAAAATATTGAAAGATAATAAATGTGACTATTTATTTGTAAATATGCAGGGCAAACAATTAACAAGACAGGGTGTATGGAAAATAATAAAGGGTTATACTAAAGAAGCTAATATAAATAAAGATATAACACCTCATATGATTAGACATTCCTTTGCATTACATCTTATTCAAAATGGAGCAGACTTGCATATGGTAAAGGAATTACTAGGTCATTTAGATATTTCAAGTACCCAAGTATATATTAAGGGAATTGAACAAAATATAAAAGAAACATATAAGGCATTTCATCCAAGAGCTTAACTAAGCTCTTTTATAAATGTATTTTATTTAACTCTAGTAGTTGTATGAATTTAAAGGAGGATAAAAAGTGAATTTAGATTTTAAAATTATTGATGCTACAAATGAGATTATGAGACTACATAAGATAAAACCTAAAATTGGATTGGTATTAGGTTCCGGTTTAGGTGAGATTGCTGATGAATTGGAAGAAAGGGTAGTAATTCCTTATAAAACTATTTCAGGTTTCCCCTTATCAACAGTAGAGGGCCATAAAGGCAATTTGGTATTTGGTAAATTATACAATAAATCCATAGTTGCTATGCAGGGAAGATTTCATTATTATGAGGGATATTCTATGAAAGAAGTAACTTTTCCTATTAGAATCATGGCAAAAATGGGTATAGAGAGTTTATTAGTGACTAATGCTGCAGGGGGAATTAATAAAGATTTTAATCCTGGGGATTTAATGCTTATTGAAGATATGATAAATTTACAAGGTAGTAATCCCCTAATCGGAATAAATTTGGAGGACTTTGGTGTAAGGTTTCCAGATTTATCTCATCCATTTAACAAAGAGATGAAAAAGATTATTATTGAAAGTGCAAAGGAAAATAATATCTCTTTACAAAGAGGTGTTTATGCAGCAGTATCTGGACCTAGCTTTGAAACTCCTGCTGAAGTAAAAATGTTAAGAAAATTAGGGGCAGATGCTGTAGGAATGTCTACTGTGCCTGAGGTGATAGTGGCAAGACATAGTGGTATAAAAGTATTAGGAATATCTTGTATAAGTAATATTGCAGCAGGAATTTTAGATGGTCCATTAAACCATGAAGAAGTAATTGAAACTACTAATAAAGTTAAAAAATCATTTAAAAAGTTGATAAAGGAAACCATTAGAAATATCTAAATCTAAATCTAAATCCTTTTATTTGCATAAGATTTTTTTAAAAAGAAACAATAATTATAACTAAACTTATGCTGAATAGGAGGAGAAAAATGAAAAGAAGGAAATTAACCATAATTTTTATTATATTCATATTGTCATTTTTAACAACAGGAATATGTGTCAATGGGGAAAGTATACCTATTGAATCTAAATCGGCAATATTAATTAATGGAAATACTGGTGAGATTTTATTTGAACATAATAAGGATGAAAAGTTACCACCAGCTAGTATTACCAAGATAATGACTATGCTGCTTACTATGGAGGCAATTGAAAATGGTAAGATAGAATTAAATGATGAGGTGGTAATCAGTCAGAATGCTTCAAAAATAGGCGGTACTCAGCTATATATGGAACCCGGAGAAACTAAGACTGTTGAAGAATTATTAATAGGGGTAGCTGTGGAATCAGCCAATGATGCTGCTTTTGCCCTAGGAGAATATATCGGGGGAACGATAGAATCTTTTATAATATTAATGAATGATAGGGCTAAAGAGTTAGGAATGACTAATACCCAGTTTAAAAATCCCCACGGTTTGCCAGTAGAAGGTCATTACACTACTGCCCATGATATTGCAATAATGTCAAGGGAATTAGTTAAATATGAAGAAATCCATAAATATTTAACTATGTGGATGGTGGATATTAAAGTAGGTAAAAATAATGATAGGGTTAGAACATTAGCAAATACTAATAAGCTTTTAAAAAGCTATGATGGTTTGGATGGAATAAAAACTGGATATACCGACGAGGCTAAACATTGTTTATCTGCAACAGCCAAAAAAGGTAATCTTAGACTTATCAGTGTAGTATTAAGTGCTGAAAATTCTCAAATTCGCTTTGATGAGGCAGCGAAATTACTTGATTATGGATTTGCTAATTATGATGGTGTATGTGTGGCCGAAAGAGGAGAAGAAATACAGGAAGTTATTATTGAAAAAGGTTTATTAGAAAAAATAAGTGTTATAACAGAAGAAGCCCTATATGTTATGGTTAAAAAGGGAGAGGATAGTGAAATAGAAAAAAAAGTAGTATTAGATGGAATCTTTACTGCACCTATTGAAAGAGGTCAAAAATTAGGTGAATTAATTGCCTATAGTGGTGATAAGGAAATAGGCAAGGTCAATTTAATAGCAAAGGATAAAGTGGAAGAATCTAATTTGATGACTATGTTAAAGAAGATACTAAAAAGATGGATAGAACCAAAAAGAGAATAGTTAATGCTATTCTTTTTTTTCAGTAAGAAATTTCCGTCTTTATAAAAATAAAAAGCTATAATAGAGTTTCTCCTGGCAATTTAAGAAAGGTATATTTTATGTAATTGTTTATCATATCTTCCTATTACTTGTATTATTAAGTTTTTAGTAATATAATAATTTTCATAAGAAAAATAGGGGGATAATAGATGAAAAATAATCATTTTATATTTTCTGGTCACGATACTATAGAATTAGCCAATAAATTTGGAACACCTCTATATGTTATGAGTGAAGATATTATTAGAAAAAATGCCAATGTTATTGTAGATTCTTTTAAAAAACAAGGAATAGATTTTGAAGTAGTATATGCTGGCAAGGCTTTATTAAATACGGCAATATGTTGTATTATTAAAGATTTAGGTCTAGGATTAGATGTTGTTTCAGGTGGTGAGCTATATACTGCAAAAAAGGCATCTTTTCCAATGGACAAAATATTTTTTCATGGTAATAATAAGTCAATTGAGGAACTGATAATGGCTATTGAATTAGGTGTAGGAAGAATTGTGATAGATAATGAATATGAATTAGAACTTTTAAATAGACTTTCTATTGAAAGAAAGAAAAAGTCTAAAGTTTTATTCAGAATTACACCAGGTGTAGAAGCTCATACCCATAAGTATATTCAAACGGGACAGGAGGATTCAAAATTTGGTATACCTATAGGGGAAGCTGAAGAAATAATTTTAAAAGCCTATAAGATGGATGGAATATCAGTTATGGGATTACATTGCCATATAGGGTCACAGATTTTAGAAGACAGACCTTACAAAGTTGTTTCTGATATAATGATGGGCCTAATTAAAAGGATAAATGAAAAACATAGGATAAAGATTCATGAACTAAACTTAGGGGGTGGGTTTGGGATAAATTATTCCGAAGAAAAATCTTTAATAAATATGGATGAAATGATCAATAAGATTTCAACTTTAGTAAAGAGAGTATCTAAGGAAAATAATTTGGGAATTCCTAAAATTATTATAGAGCCAGGAAGATATATAGTAGGAAATGCTGGAATTACATTATATGAGATTGGAGCTATTAAGAATATTCCAGGTATAAGAAAGTATGTAAGTATAAATGGTGGCATGACAGATAATCCAAGAATAGCCCTATATGGTGCAAAATATAATGCATATTTAGCAAATAAGATGAATCAGAATAATAAAGAGATAGTGTCTATTGCTGGAAGGTGTTGTGAATCTGGTGATATGTTAATATGGGATATCTCCTTACCCCATTGTGAGGCTGGTGATATTTTAGCAGTATTAAATACAGGAGCATATAATTACTCAATGTCTAGTAATTACAATAGAATTCCTAGGCCCCCTATGATTTTACTGATGGAGGATCGGGCAGAAGTAATTATTGAGGGGGAAACCCTTGATGATATTGTAAGGAATGATAAAATTCCAAGTTGGTTAAATAATTAGATAATGGATGGGGCCTTATAAATAAGAGCTTTCTAATTTCTTAATAAAAAAGATTAAAATTACTTAAATTTTTGCGTGCGATTATCTGCACGCTTTTATTGTTCACATAAATATGATAAAATTCAAAATGAATAGGATTAGGATAGCTTAAGTTTTTAGCTATCTATTTTCCTTAAATATGGAGGAAGACTATGTTAAAATTAAACTTTCCAGATATATTATATACATTACCAGCTATATTAATAGCCCTTACCTTTCATGAATTTAGTCATGGATTTGCAGCATATATTTTAGGAGATAATACGGCAAAAGAACAGGGAAGGTTATCTCTAAACCCTATTAAGCATATTGATCCTATTGGATTTTTTGCATTATTATTTTTTAGATTTGGTTGGGCAAAACCAGTACCCTATAATCCTTTATATTTTAAAAATCGAAAATTAGGAACATTTATTGTTGCCTTTGCGGGACCATTTTCTAATTTATTATTAGCATTTTTATCCATTTCATTAATTTTGATAATAAGACCTCAAAATATGATTATAT
>DUPX01000115.1 GCA_012838085.1 Eubacteriaceae bacterium | reverse complement strand
TAAAATAATATATAAATATATAAAAAAAGAAATATAAATTCTTTCACTAAAGTCATCATCAATATTATAGAATCTAAAAAACGGTAGGCCCATCCCTACCGTTTAATTTATGATTAATATCTTTCCACCTTATAAATCTTTTTTAGCCGTTCTACATTTTCAAGATAAACATTTTGCTGCTTTTCGGCAAGAAGTTGTCTTTCAATCTGGGGTCGGGCTTCATCAGTAGTCATGGTTCTTTCTGCTGCTTCATTAGTCACCAAAATTATATGATAGCCAAATTGGGTTTTAATCGGTGGGGATAGGGTATGAAGCTCAGTATTAAAAGCATAGTTTTCAAATTCTGGTACCATTTGACCTCTACTAAAGAAACCTAAGTCCCCACCCCTTTCCTTAGAGGGACAGGAGGAGTATTTTCTTGCAGCTTCTTCAAAGGCTAAACCATCATTAATCTCTTGGATTATTTCCTCTGCCTTTTCCTTATCATTTACAAGAATATGGCTGGCACGGATACTCTTTGGTGTTATAAAATTACTTTGGTTCTTACTATAAAAATCTTCCACTTCCTTCTCACTAACCTTCAAATTACCTAGAAGTTTACTTATTGCATATTGTTTTAAAAGGGTGGATTTTAATTTTTCCAATTCTTCTAAATAAAAATCATCTTGGTCCAAGTTTTTATCCAAACCATCTAGATAAAACAATTCCTGATTAATTAATTCCTCTAACAGCTGTTTTTGACCTTCTTCTGATTGGAATTTGCCAGATGATTGGGGATTAAGATTATTTATTAGAAAGCTTACATCTTCTTGGGTGATTTCCCGATGGCCTACCTTAGCTAATACCTTATTATTATCCATTTAAATTCTCCTTAATTTATTTTTATTAATGTCCCCATACTATCACTAAAGTAATATCCTGTCCAATAGATAAAATCCTTTAAAGGGTATGGTAAAAATGATAAACTAAAGAATAAGATATTAGGAAAAGAGGTATAGAATGAAAACAAAAAAAATCTATCACAGTCATGACTATAAAAAATCTTGGACCACAAAGATTAAAGAAATAACTCCAATAGGAGATAGATATAAAATTTTATTAGAGGAAACAGCATTTTATCCCGGGGGAGGGGGCCAACCTTTTGACCTAGGGACAATAAATGATATAGCCTTAGTGGAGGTATATGAAGAAGGGGATAGAATATTCCATATAGTCGGTGTTAAACCTAATGTTCAGGTTAATGATGAAGTTACCTGCTATATAGACCAGGAAAGACGTTTAGATTTATCCCAACAACATACGGGACAACACCTATTGTCTGCAGTATTTTTTCATCAAATAAATGGACAAACTTCAAGTTTTCATCTGGGGGTAGAATATTCCACTATAGATATATCTAAGGCTAATATATCCGATAAAACCATTAAAGATATTGAAGATTTAGCAAACCAGTATATCTATGAAAATTTAAAAATAAAACACGAACAGGTGTCTAAGAAAGAATTAAAGGATCTGCCCTTAAGAAAACAACCAGTGGTAGAAAATAATATAAAATTAGTTGAAATAGAGGGATTAGATTATTCACCCTGTGGTGGCACCCATCTTAGTACCACAGGTCAATTAGGAATATTAAAGATTATAAAAACAGAAAATTATAAGGGCAATACTCGGGTATATTTTAAATGTGGTAATAGGGCATTAAAAGATTATCAAAACATATCAATAATAATATCAGACCTTATAGCTAAGCTGTCTGCCCACCAAGATGAAATAGTAGATAGGATAGATAAGGAGTTAGAAAGGAATAAAGACTTATCGAGGGAATTGAATATTTGGAAATCAAAATCAGCCTATTGGGAAGCTAAGGATATAATAAGAAGGAAGGATGACTTTATAGCTGATATTTTTCAAGATAAGACCTATGAGGAAATTGAAAGAATTAGTAATGAAATAACCAAATTAGGGAATTACACCATATTATTTGCATCCATTATAGATAAAAAGATAATATTTAGCCATTCAGAAGGAACCAAATTACATTGTGGTAAGATATTTAAGGAAAATCTACCTAATTTTAATGGAAGGGGCGGAGGGAGCAATATTAGAGCTCAGGCAGCTTTCCCAACTAAAGAAGATTTAAAGGGCTTTTATAGTTATTTAAAGGCAGAGATAATGGATATTAAATAGGAGATATTATCGTAACTATTGATTTATTTAGGGGGGAAATCCATGAAAAGAAATAAAAAATCATTTTTATTGGGGATTATTATACTTATAGCTATAGCATTTATCATAGTGGAATATGGTGATGAATTATTATTTAGTGAAGAAAATACCATTACCGAAGGGACATTAAAGATCCACTTTATTGATGTGGGCCAGGGAGATGCTATTTTAATTCAGGAGAAAAACAATGCTATGCTCATAGATGGAGGGGATAACCAATATGAGAAGTTGGTGGTAGACTATCTAAAGAATGCTGGAATAACCAAATTAGACTATGTTATTGGCACCCATCCCCATGCAGACCATATAGGAGGATTAGATGCAGTTATTGACAGCTTTGAAGTGGAAAAGATAATAATGCCAAAGGCACAAAGCAACACCAAAACCTTTGAAGATGTATTATTGGCAGCAAAGAAAAAGGGATTAAAAATCAGTTCACCAGAAATTAGGGGAGATTATACATTAGGAGAGGGAAAATGGACTATACTAGCTCCCAATAGTAAGGAGTATAGTAGTTTAAATAACTACTCCATAGTAGTAAAGCTAAACTTTGGCAGCAACTCATTTTTATTTACCGGAGATGGGGAGGAATTATTAGAAAAGGAAATATTAGAATTACATAGAAAATATTTGCCATCAGATGTTTTAAAACTAGGCCACCATGGCAGCGATAGCTCCACATCTGAGGACTTCCTAGATGGGGTAAATCCCAAAATAGGAATAATCCAAGTGGGAGAGGGCAATAAATATGGTCATCCCCATAAAGAGGTTATAGAAAGATTAGAAGAAAGAAATATAAAGATATATAGAAATGACTTAGAGGGAAATATAGTGCTAATAAGTGATGGGAAAACAATAGATATAAAGAGTGAACAGATAGGCGGTAATAGGACCCAAGAAGCCACAACTGTCCAATATATAGGTAATAAAAATTCTAAGGTATTTCATTTAGAAAGTTGCGAACAACTACCTAAAGAAAGTAATAGGGTGTATTTTTCCAATAGAAAGGAAGCAATAAAAGAAAATTATACCCCCTGCAATAGATGCAAACCTTGATTAACTAAGGAGGAAAATAATGAAGGTGATAATAGATAGATTTGAAGGAGGATTTGCCCTAGTAGAGCTAGAGGATAGAACTATCATAGATATGCCAATAGAGCTTATTCCAGAAGGGGCAAAGGAAGGGGATGTGCTAACTATCTTTATAGATGAAGAAGAAACGGAGCAAAGAAGGGAAAGGATAAGAAAATTAATGGAGGAACTGTGGGATTAGACTATATTTATAGTGGAATGTAAATCTGCCTCCTGAACCCCATTTATGCTAATAATATTATAATCCTATCCAGCATAGATTAATGATTATTGCAAATCTTTTATAACTTTGATTTAATGTATATAGGAATCTTATCAAGAATATTTAGGCAGGCAGGTAAATGAAAATTAATTTTGGGAATATTAAGGCTAATAAAAATATAGAACTATTTTTAAAACTTTATAAGGATAAGTATATTGAACTAAAAAATATTTTAATGAAAGATAAGGCATTTATTAAAGAGGTTGAAATTCTCCAGCTTCATGTGGAGGATATTTCTCAGAAAGTATCTAAAGCTCTTTTAATAAACTTAGCCTTTCTTTATTTTTTGCAAAACATTAAGGAGTTTAAAAAGGGTTTTATAAGGATTACCTTTATTGACTCTATTGATAATGGCAAAAACTTTTTTAAGGATTTTTTAATTCCTATATTTTATAAAGCTGAATCCATTATAGGGTGTAAATTATTAGAGATAAATGATGATTATCCTTGGGAAAAAGTAAGGTTTGAAATTCCTAATGATTTTTTCTCTGAAGTGGATAAGAAGAGTAATGGTGTATTAGACCTTCTAGATGGATATAATTTTGTTTTAGGGGAAAATACTCTGGATAATGGAGGGGAAAAAGTCCCACCGGGGGTTTTAGGAAGAATATTTGAAATCTTCCAGAGTGGAGAAGATAAAAAAACTAAGGGGGTTTATTATACCCCTATAGAAATAGTAACCCTTATGTGTAGGGAAGCCTTAATAAATTATTTATATAAGGAAACATCAATAGATTATAAAATTATTAAGAATTTTGTATATAATTTGGATTTAGTCTATAGATACCCCATAGATTATTATAAGATTGATAAGGCTCTAAAGACTATTAAGGTAGCCGATTTGGCGGTGGGGGCAGGGGAATTTCCAATAGAAATGGTTAATTTGATTGTAAATTTAAGAAATACCCTAGGCAAAAACCTTCTAACCCATTTTCCAGATAATAATTCACTATACCAATTAAAATACCATACAATAGCAAATTCTATTTATGCAATGGATATTGATTCAAGGGCAGTAGGAATAACTAAATTAAGACTTTGTCTATCCCTTTATCAAGAACAGGCTTTTAGAAGTCCCATAAATATGAATATTTATACAGGGAATAGTCTAATCCAGGACTTGGGAGAGACTAAGGATGATTTTAATATTGTAATTGGCAATCCACCTTATTTAGGTGAAAAGGGGAATAGGGAAGTTTTCCGGGAAATTGCCCAGACCGAACTTGGGAAAAGGTATTATCAGGGGAAAATGGACTTATATTATTTCTTCTTTCATAGGGCCATTGATATTTGTAAAGAGGGGGGAATAATTAGTTTCATTACTACAAATTATTATTTGACAGCCAATGGTGGGGAAAAATTAAGAAAAGATTTAAAAAATAGAACAAGGATAATAAAGTTTATTAATTTTAATGAGGTAAAAATCTTTAAGACAGCAATGGGCCAGCACAACCTTATAAGCTTATTAGAGAAAAACTCTTCAAGTAATAAATCTGAAATAGAAGTTGTTACTATATCAGAGGGAGGAAATATCCAATCATATAAGACTCCTTATGATAGGGTTTTTGAAGGGGATAGTGCCTATATAAGAATAATAGAAGGTGGGGATAAAAATATTAAAGGAATTTTAGACAAGATTACTCAGGGGATTAAAATCAAAGAATTATACAATGTGAATCAGGGGATTGTATCAGGTGCAGACACCCTTACCAATAGCCATATAAAGAGGTATGGAATAGATGGAGAAAGGGGAGAGGGAATCTTTGTATTAAGGGATGAAGAAATTGAAGAAAAGAATTTTGATCTATATGAGAGGGCTATATTGCGCCCTTTTTTTAAAAACTCAGATATAGGGAAATATAATTCAATTAATACTTGTGATAAAAGAATAATATATATAAATAGAAGCTTAAAAAATATCCATAATCACTATCCCAATATAAAAAGACATCTGGATAAGTATTATAAAATCTTAAGTAGGAGAAGGGAAGTAGAGAAGGGATATATAGAGTATTTTCATCTCCATTGGGGGAGACGGGAGGAGATTTTTAATGGGGAAAAGATTATTGCTCCCCAAAGAAGTTTGTCAAATACCTTTGCCTATAACGATGTCTCCTGGTATTCCAGTGCAGATGTATATTATATAACCCCTAAAGTTGAAGGGATAGGTCTAAAATACCTATTAGGAGTACTAAATTCAAGGCTCTATTATATATGGTTTTATTATAGAGGAAAAAGAAAGGGCAATATGTTAGAACTTTATCAAACTCCCTTAAAGGAGACTCCTATTATCTTTTCTCCAAATAAAGAGGGAGAGGTGATCTGTCTTGTAGATGAGATGTTGAAAGAAAAAGATAAAAATAATAGGGTATTAATCCAAAAGAAAATAGATAGTATAATTTATCAAATATATAATCTAACAGACAAAGAAATTCAATATATTGAGAGACATAATTGGAATTAGTATTCAATTATTTGTAAAAAAATATTATTTACCCCTTACAAATTTAGACAATTAGAGTTATAATAAATATAAAGGATAATTATTAGAATCCATTAATAATTATTCACAGTATTGTATAATTTATTAATTGAATATTTAAAAAGAACGGAAGGAATATCAACTATGGAATTTACTCATTATTTAGATAATCTAGAAAAAAGATTGGCAGGTAGTTTTGACTTAGAAAGAGATTATCTTATAGATGATTATAAGTTTGATCTCTTTGCCAAGTATTTATTAAGAAATGAAAAATATGTATTGATAAAACAAGCTAAGATTTATACCATTGAAAATAATGAATATTCTTTTATAAAGTATTTCAATAAAATAGATAGGGACCAATTGGATAAGTTTATTGCCTTATTAATAAAATCTATAGATTTCCTAATACAACCTAGTGAAGAACATATGTCTAGTATTGTTACTGGTGTAATCGCTACACCGGACAAACCTGATTCAGATATCATTAATGCAATAAAGAAATTTAAATATCATAAAGGCTTTGCCTTTGGATTTAAGGGTTGGGTTGATATACGCCTACTATTGGTTACTATGAAAGATGATTATATAGTGACAAATAAGAAAGGGAAGGAGGTCAGTAAGGTTTATAGTATTAACTATTAGTTATAATATTATAGGAAGGTGATATCATGAGCTCATTAGTAATAGTATTAGGTAGTATAGCTATATTTATTATAGCCTATATCTTTTATGGTGCCTGGCTTGCTAAACAATGGGGCATTGACCCTAAGAGAAAGACACCTGCCCACGAAATTAATGACGGCGTAGACTATGTTCCCACAAAACCTGCAATACTTTTGGGACACCACTTTGCATCAATAGCTGGTGCGGGACCTATTAATGGACCTATCCTTGCAGCAGTATTTGGATGGGTACCAGTATTGCTATGGATTATTGTAGGTGGTATTTTCTTCGGTGGCGTCCATGACTATGGTTCTTTATTCGTTTCTGTTCGTCATGGGGGAAAATCAATAGGGGAAGTAATCAATGCAACAATGGGAAGAACAGGGAAGAAACTTTTCTCAATATTTGCTTGGTTAACATTATTATTAGTTGTAGCAGCTTTCACTAATATAGTTGCAAGCACCTTTGCTTCTGTACCTGCTGCAGCAACAGCATCTCTATTATTTATTGTATTATCAGTAGCCTTTGGATATGGAGTATACAGAAAAGGTGTACCCTTCGGAATAGGAACTGTTATAGGGGTAATCCTACTATTTGTCTGTGTATGGTTAGGTACTGTATTCCCACTTACTTTAAGTGTTAATGCTTGGATTGCAATACTAGCAGTTTATATCTTTGTTGCATCTACTGCTCCTGTATGGATATTATTACAACCAAGGGATTATTTGAACTCATTCTTATTATATGCAATGATTGCTGGAGCAGTATTAGGATTACTTATTTATAGACCTACAATTGAGTTACCAGCAGTAACTGGTTTTAATGTTGGTGGTCAATGGTTATTCCCAATGTTATTTGTAACAGTTGCTTGTGGTGCTATTTCTGGTTTCCACTCAATGGTCGGTTCTGGTACTACTTCAAAACAACTTGATTCTGAAGCTGATGCCAAAATAATTGGCTATGGTGGAATGTTAATTGAGTGTGTTTTAGCAGTAGTTGCCCTTATTACAGCAGCCTATTTAACCCAAGGAGAATTATCAAAACTAATGGAAGGTGGCCCTGGTAATGTTTTCTCCCATGGAGTTGCAACATTTATGGCAAAATTTGGGCTGGACTTTGAAGTTGGAAAATCCTTTATTGCTTTAGCAGTATCAGCCTTTGCACTAACAAGCCTGGACACTGCCACAAGACTTAATAGATTTATCTTCCAAGAATATTTTGAAGATCCAGATAAGGAAACCCAATCAGTATTAACTAATAAATATGTTTCTACAGGAGTTACAGTTGTCATAGGTGCTTGGATGGCTCTAGGTGGCTTTGCAGTTATTTGGCCAATCTTCGGTTCCGCCAACCAATTATTAGCAGCTTTAGCACTTTTAGCTATAGCTCTATGGTTAAAGAAGGCAAAGAGAAATTTCAGTATGTTAGTTATACCTATGATATTTATGCTGATAGTTACACTATTTGCTCTAGTATTCCTAATTAAAGCAAATTTAGCAGCTTCCAATTATGTTCTTGTAGTTTTCCCAGCTTTACTATTTATTTTAGCACTTGTATTAGCTTACAAAGGATATGGAATAGTATTTGGTAAAGATGAAGGGGAAAAATTATCAGAATAATCAATAATAAAAATCCTCTATTGAATATTCAATAGAGGATTTTTTATTTAGTAGGAAAGATCTTCTTTTTTGCTAAATGAAAATAGGGATTATAAGGGTGTTTCCTATTTTGACCTACTGGTTCTTATCATCTTTATAGGTTAGTAAAGATGCCCTCCCTATCTTTTCTTTTCCGTATTTATTCCGTATATTATCCATTACCCTATCAATGGATTGATATCTTTTATTTCCGTCTAATTCAGTAGAGAAAAGAGAGATTTGCTGAGAATCACAATTATCATCAAAGCCTTTAAGGGTTATTCCTATAAGCCTAACAGCTTTATTAGAGGTAAAGTTTTTTTCCAATAACTCTTTACCAGCTTCATATATATCTTTAGTAAAATAGGTGGGGGCCAAGGTGGTTTGCCTTGTTATCACCTTAAAATCAGAATATTTTAGAGTTATTTGAACACAACATCCCTTTTTATTATGTCTCCTGGCCCTTCTGGCCACATCTTCCGATAAATCCATCAGAATAAGTTTTAATTTTTCTAAATCCCTTATATCCTCTGGCAATGTGGTGGATCTGCCGATGGACTTCATATCATCAGGGGAACTAATCTCCACTGGGGAGGGGTCAATGCCCCTTGCCAGTTGTTGTAGCTCTATACCTGAATTACCTAAGGTTTTATATACTATATCCCTTTTTTGCCTTGCCAAATCACCTATGGTAGTTATCCCTATAGTATTTAGCTTTTTTGAGGTTTTCTTTCCTACCCCATACATCTTACCTATAGGTAGTGGCCAGAGTTTTACTTCTATATCCTTTTTCCAAAGTTCAGTAATTCCTAAAGGCTTTTTCATATCTGCTGCCATCTTAGAAAGAAATTTATTTTCTGAAATTCCTATTGAGCACCAAAGTCCTAATTTTTCCTTTATCTCTTCCATAATCTTCTTAGCAGCTTCCACAGGAGTACCAAATAGTTTTTCAGTACCAGTCATATCTAACCAGGCCTCATCAATACTATTTTTTTGTATAATAGGAGTATAATTATACAAAGTCTTTATAAGTTCTGAGGATTTATATTCATAAAAGATATGATCTGGAGGGACCAATAGCATTTCCGGACATAGCTTTAAACCCTGGTGTACTGTCATAGCAGTGCGGACACCATATTTTCTAGCTATATAATTAGAGGCTAGGATTATTCCAGTACGTTTTTCTGGGCTACCAGCTACTGCTGCCGGCTTATTTTGAAGTTCTGGATTGCGGGTGGCCTCACAGGATATAAAAAAGGCATTCATATCCACCAAAAATACAACTCTATCCACTGAAACTACCCTCCTAAGATATTAAATAATTTCCCATGGGAATTATGTCAAATATATAAATATACCTAGAAATTGTACAATACTTGCGCCTAAAACAAAAACATGCCAAATAGCATGACTATATGGAAGGGTTTTTTTACTATAGAAGATTGTACCAAGGGAATATAGAAGCCCTCCCGATAATAACCATATAAAAAATTGTATAGAGGTAACAGTTATTATAGGTTTAATGGTTAATATCGAAATCCAGCCCATTAACAAATATATTGATAAGGAGAGTTTATTAAATTTATCTATTTTTTTATAGGTAATAATTTTAAAAAGAACCCCTAGTATAGCTATAGTCCAAATAATAGCTAAAATACCAATTCTTAAATAGCCTCTAAATGCTAATAAGGCGATGGGAGTGTAGGTACCTGCTATAAAAAGATATATTGAAGAGTGATCAAAAACTCTTAGGATCCTTTTAGCCTTAATATGTATAATACTATGGTAGAGGGTAGAGCATAGATACATTAATATGATGGTAGTACCATAAATGCTAAAGGCAATAATGGAAAGGGGACTTTTTTTATCTATAGATAGGGCCACTAAAATAATTAATGCAACTATACCAAAGATTATCCCTAATCCATGGGTTATTCCATTGGCTATTTCTTCCCTTAAGGTGTATAAATTATTAAAAGAGGATTTTTTTAAATCATTTCTAGTATCAGGCAATATTAGCACTCCTTATTTTGTTGAAAATTGTAATTTGTGGTAAAATAATGTCAATAAAATAATGTCAATAAAATAATTGACTATAGGTTTATTATAACATATTATTTTTCCTTATAAGATGGAAGAGTTCAAAAAAATGAGGAGCGGATATGTCTTTTGTCCACTAGATTTTTTATGTAAATGATCCAAATGGTCTGAAAATTCAATTTATTGAAATAAAAAGGAACAAGATTTTCTGTCACTTTCCAAGGAAAGTATTATGATATAATTAGGACAAACTATATAAATATTTAAAATACATTAGGAGGGTTATTTTTGAAAGCATCAGATATACTTCTTCCCCTTTGGGAAACAATGAAGGGGATTTTGCCCCTAACAGGCATTATGCTAATTGTACAAATTGTAATACTAAGGAAACCTATAAATAATATAAAAGAATTTGTTATAGGTGTTCTTTTTGCTTCTATAGGACTTCATTTATTTCTAAAAGGAACTGGTATGAGTCTTATTCCCCTTGGTGAAACTGTAGGTAGGAATCTATATATTTTAGATAGAAGGTGGGTCATAATACTAATGGGTTTTGTCATTGGATATTTTGGCACATTGGTAGAACCGGCCTTAAGGGTTTTAGCACTAGAGGTGGAAGAATTATCTGTAGGGGCAATTCATCATAAGGTGCTTATCCATGGGGTAGCTGCTGGATTTGGTTTAGGTATGGGCATTGGAATGTTTAAGATAATGACCAATACTCCATATATTAAAATAATTGCACCCTTACTTTTTTTGGTAGTACTGTTATCATTTTTTGCCCCAGAACCTTATCCATCTATTGCATTGGATTCAGCTAGTGCCACTACAGGACCAGTAAATATTCCTCTTAATATGGCATTGGCCATAGGACTTGCTAGTATTATTGAGTCGGCAGACCCCCTACTCTCAGGCTTTGGGGTGGTGGGACTTACCTCAATAGGTGCAATGATATCTGTGCTTATATTAGGTATTTTAACCAAATTTTAAGGAGGGAATGATAAGTGTTGGATATTAAATGTATTGTTGCCATAGTGGAAAGGGGCAAGGCTGATATAGTAGTTAAGGAAGCAAAGAATGCAGGAGCTGCTGGTGCAACAATTTTTTATGGTAGAGGTACAGGACAAACTGAGGTAAGAAAGTTTTTAAAAACTCATATAGAAGCTTCAAAGGAAATTATTATAATTCTTACAGAGGTGGATAAATTAAAAGTCATTATGAAGGCTATGATAAAAGCTGGAAAACTTAATGATCCAGGGACAGGAATAATATTTACTATCTCCATATCCGATCTAGTGGGTTTACATCATAGAGATCAATTTGAAATAGAATAATCAAAATACAGGTCTCTATGGAGTGCTTTAAAATTTTCTACATCTTTATATATTGGGGGAAGTTCAAATAATGTCGAATAAATTTGTGAGTATTGATGATAATGAACAATTATGGGAGGAGGCAGAGTGCGCAAATATCAGAGGGGTGTGTAAAACAATTATTGAAAAGTCCAGTGATGTTTTTTCCATATTAAAATCTAATGGAGAAATAAAATATATCAGTACAGCTGTTGAAAAACTAATTGGATACGATATTAGAGAATTAGTAGGTAAGAATGTATTTGATTTTTATTTAAATGGAAATAGAAATAGGCTGGAAAAGATACTGGACTTGGCCCTTAAATATCCCAAGAGGGAGATTATGGGGGACATTGTTTTTAAGCACAAAAATGGACAAGAAATAAATTTGGAAGTTCACATGCAGAATCTATTAAATGATAATAGTATAAATGGAATTCTTGTAAACTTTAGAGATATTAACCGCCGTAAAAGAATAGAAAAGAGAATGGCTTATTTAACAACCCATGATGAATTAACAGGTCTCCCCAATGATATATTTTTCAGGAGAAAACTAGGTAATTGCTGTAAGAATGCAGAAAGAGAAAAAAAAGATTTTGCTTTAATGATGTTAAATATAGAAGGATTGGAATATGCAAAATATTCTTTAGGCTATGAGGCTGGCAACAAAGTTATTATAGAGGTTGTAAAAAGACTTAAAGGCTTTATAAGGGAAGAAATATTTTTAAGCCGTATATCCGACAACCATTTTGCAATTATTATTGAAGATTTAAAATCATTTGGAGACTATGAGGAAGGAATAAAAAAGATTATAAAATTATTTGAAAAATCCTTTATTATTGATAGATATGAAGTAGATATCTCTGTAAACATTGGCATATGTTTTTGTCCAAAGGATGGAGAAAATGCTGAGGATATAAAAAACAAAGCAAATATAGCCTTGATAAGGGCCAGGAAGGAAGGCAAAAATTCCTATAGATTTTATTCTTCAAAATTAGATATAAAAAACAATAGGGAATTACATCTAAGAAATGACTTACATAAATCTATAGAAAATAATCAATTACAAGCATATTACCAACCTATAATTAAATTGGCTAATGATGAAATAATAGCTGCAGAATCCCTTATAAGATGGCAGCATCCAGAATTCGGGATAATAAGCCCAAATGAATTTCTTCCTATAGCAGAGGAAAATGGCTTTATTAATAATATAGGTAATTGGATATTAAGGGAGGCTTGCAAAAATTATAAGGATTGGGCAGTAAAGGGCCATAAAAATATAAAGATAAGCATTAATGTTTCTCCAATAGAATTTTTTCAAAGAAACTATGCAGAAAAGATTATAGATACAATAAATGAATTTGAATTAAGTCCAAGTTTTCTGATTTTAGAGATTACTGAGGGAGTATTAATGGAAAATACAGATAAGGCAATAGATGATATAAATAAGTTACGGTCCTTAGGTATTAAGGTAGCCTTAGATGACTTTGGAACAGGATTTTCCTCCCTAGCATATTTAAAAGCCTTAAATGTAGATATAATAAAGTTAGATAGATCCTTCATACAAAATGCTTTATCCGATAGGACCAGTAATATAATTACAAAAACTGTAATTGAACTGGCTAGGGATCTTAAGTTAAAGCTGGTGGCAGAGGGCATAGAGAATTATCAACAATTTTTATATCTAAGGGAATTAAAATGTTATTCAGGTCAAGGATATCTCTATGGAAGGCCTCTTCCAGCAAGTGAATTTGAAAAGGCCCTTAGGATAGGCAATATGGAACTTATTAATAAAAAGGTAGAATCACCTATATTTTTAAAATAACTAAAAAGGATTTTCCATAGGATGAAACTAGCCATAAGGAGGTTACTATGATTATTCTTTATATAATTTCAGCTATCTCTATCCTTTTAGGAATAGCTATAAGGGTTTTTAAATGGGGCTTTCTGATATCTGGCTATAATACCATGAGCAAGGAGAAAAAGGCTAATGTTGATAAGGAAGGTCTATGTAAATCTGCAGGGAATTTTATTATACTTATAGGGCTATTAATTTTAATAGGCGGTATAGCCAGTGACTATGGATATAAACTAATTACCACTATATCAATGCTCTCTATATTACCATTGACTTTAATTTTTATAATTAAGGCACAAAAATATGACCATAATCCCAGGACTAAATCAGATAAAATAGTAATAATAGTAGTTATAATATTTACACTAATGATAATCATATTTGTGGCGATAATGCTAATGGCAGGTACTCAGGAGCCAAAGGTAGATATAGAAGATATAAGGATAAAGGTTTTTTCAGGAATATATAAAAGCTCCATAGACATAGATAGTATAATAGATATTAGACTGGAGGAGAAAATACCTAAGGTAGCTCAAAAAATAAATGGTTTTGACCTAGGCTATATACTTAGGGGAAAATTTAGATTAGAAGATATAGGAATAGGAAAAATCTATATCCATGAAAATAAATCACCCTATTTGGTTATTAAAACCCAGGATGATTTTTATATAATAAACTATAAGGATTCAAAGGAGACAATAGAACTTTATGAAAGAGTAAAAAAACTATATTAAGCCGGAAACAGAGATGGCACTGTAGATTAATAATATACCCATTACAATATTAAATTGCTTTTTGTATTTAGATAAAAATTTATTAAATATAGACCCAAATAAGGCCCAGCTTGTAATAGAAGCAAAACCAATGATTGATAATAGCAATGAAAACAATATTAAGGCCGTATTGGACTTATAATAGGGAATAATAAAGTTGGATATTACTGTAATACTATAGAGAATAACCTTAGGATTAATTAATTGTAAAGCTAAACCAGATAAATATAGGTTTAGTTTTTTATTGTCCTTTATAGTCTCCTTCTCATCCTTTTCCTCGTCCTTGCTACTCATTATCTTAAATGCCAGATAGAGCATATATCCAGCCCCTAATATACCCATAAAGGTCTTAATCTTTGGAATAACATTAAATAAAAACAAATTAAAATAACTAGAGGATAATAACAATATTAGAAATCCTGTAAAAACTCCCCAATTAAATTTTATGGTTTCTTTAAATCCATACTTTCCTGCATTGGCCATAGCCATTATATTATTAGGTCCGGGAGTAAAGGTAACCACAAAGACATAAGATAAGAAAGCCCCCACATTAAACATAACAATACACCACCTTCAAATATGAGTATTTATACATTATACACCTTTTCCAATTAAATTTGTAGCAATTATTAGAAAGAGGGTATATAATAATAGTTTAGTGATTATTTACAACAAATATTGGGGTGAAGAAATGACAGAAATAGCAGAAAACAAGATGGGCGTTATGCCTATTCCAAAACTTTTAATAAATATGTCTTTGCCAGTGGTAATATCCATGTTGGTGGAGGCTTTATATAATGTGATAGATAGTATCTTTGTAGCCCAAATAAATGAGGAAGCTTTAACTGCAGTATCCTTAGCCTTTCCTATACAAAATCTGATGATAGCCATAGCAGTAGGTACAGGTGTGGGCATGAATGCTCTTTTATCAAGATCTCTAGGAGAAAAGAATTTTAGTAATTCCAATAGAGCTGCTAATAATGGTATTTTCTTAGGCTTTATCAGCTATTGTTTACTAGTATTATTTGGGATTTTCTTTTCCCAGGCCTATTATACCAGCCAAACGGATAATGCTTTAATTATTCAATATGGGACATCCTATCTTAGTATAATAACTATAGGTTCTATTGGGATATTTAGTCAAATAATATTTGAAAGGCTATTACAATCTACCGGAAAGACCTTTTATTGTATGATAACTCAAGGAACAGGGGCTATTATAAATATAATATTAGATCCAATTCTAATATTTGGTTACTTTGGTTTTCCCAAGATGGGTGTTACTGGAGCAGCTATAGCCACAATTATAGGACAAACAATAGGGGGAGTATTGGCAATAATTATTAATCTAAGGATCAATAACGAAATAACTATTAATCTAAAGGGATATAGACCCCATTTACAAACCATAAAAACTATATATAAGGTGGGTATTCCTTCCATGATGATGGTGTCTCTAACCTCTATTACCACCTATGGGATAAATTATATTCTTTTAAAAATCTCCACTACAGCAACGGCAGTTTTAGGAGTGTATCATAAATTGCAAAGTTTTGCCTTTATGCCCATCTATGGTCTTAATAATGGGATGGTGCCGATTATCGCCTATAATTATGGGGCCAGAAATAAAAAAAGAGTGATAAAAACCATGAAGCTAAGCATTATCTATGCAGTGGCATTTATGACCCTGGGCTTTATTATTATACAATTATTCCCTAGTAAGCTTTTATCCCTATTTAATCCTTCTGAAGAAATGCTCAGGATAGGTATACCTGCCCTGAGAATAATCAGCCTTAGCTATAGTTTGGCAGGATTTGGTATAGTATGTGACTCTATTTATATGGCCTTTGGCAATGGAATGTTAAGCCTTATTGTGGGCATTGCAAGACAGTTATTGGTGCTATTACCAGCAGCATATATATTATCTTTATTTGGAGATGT
>DUPX01000017.1 GCA_012838085.1 Eubacteriaceae bacterium | reverse complement strand
TGCTTCTATATCTCGTGACAATAGCGAAGGGGTCACACCTGTTCCCATCCCGAACACAGCAGTTAAGCCCTTCAGCGCTGATGGTACTTGGGTGGAGACGCCCTGGGAGAGTAAGTCGTTGCGGGATTATTTTTATCATAAAATATAATGCTAGATATTATATATCCTCATTACCGAACAAAGGGAAGGACGAAAAATCAGAGATTTTGGTCCCCTGCTTTTGGGAAAGTAAGTCGTTGTGGTATATATTTATTAAAGAGCTGGATAACTTATGGTTTATGGTGAATTTTTTAATTTAATATTGTATAATAATAAGAGATTGGTGTTAACCATTCTCTTTTTCTTTTAATAAAAAATTGCAAACACAAAAAAATGAGGCGATTAGTAGATGATATATGGTGACACAAAGGGAGTAAAGAAAACTTATATAGAAATACTTAATAATCTTTTGGACTATAAATTAAATAAAGATTTGATAATAGATGACTTTATAATTGAAACTTTAGCTAATTTAGTTGATAAGATAAATAAAGAAATTAATCTAATAATTAACCGAAAGGGAAATTTAATTACAATAATTATAGGAAATGATAATCTATTTAATTATCTTCCTAAAATAATAAGCATTAATAAAAATAATAATTTAAGTGGATTTAGAAATATTTATTTTTATCCAATAAATAAAGAAATCATTCTAGAATCAACTTATAATAATCTTAGGGACCTAAGATTAGATTTAATGGTTTCTATAGGTATTAAAGATGGCAATCCAAAAGATATAAATATCCATTACTTATCTAGCTCAAATAAAAAACTAACTCTTCAATCCGTAGGGCCTTTATCCTTGGAAGAAATTTTGTATAAAAATTATATTGATTTTGTTGGACAAATTGAGAAAGATATTAACTTTGATACAGATAATATCTATGATAATGTTCTAAATGAAAGAGCAATCCTAGTAGGAGTTGATTTGAATACATCAAAAGAATCAATTAATATTTCTTCTTCATTAGATGAGCTGGAACAACTAGCTTTAACTGCAGGAGCAGAAGTTATAGATAAGTTAGTTCAAAAAAGAAATACTGTAGACAAAGCTTTTTATATAGGCAAAGGCAAATTATATGAATTATCTTTGATAGCACAAAGAAAAAATGCAAATCTTATAATATTCGATGATGAATTATCAGGAAGTCAAATAAGAAATTTAGAGCAAGAGTTAAAGACAAAAGTGATTGACAGGACAACTTTAATACTGGATATTTTTTCTTTTAGGGCAAAAAGTAGAGAGGGTAAACTACAGGTAGAATTAGCCCAATTAAAATATAGGCTTCCAAGACTAATAGGCTTAGGCACAATTCTGTCAAGAACTGGTGGTGGAATAGGAACCAGGGGACCTGGAGAAAAAAAGCTAGAAACTGATAGAAGACATATAAATAGGCAAGTCAGCCAGCTTGAAAGGCAATTAAAAGAAGTAAATAAGCATAGAAAGTTACAAAAGAGTAAAAGAAAAAAAAATAATATAAAAGTGGTTGCTCTTATTGGTTATACAAATTCAGGAAAAAGTACTTTATTTAATAATTTAACAGATAGCAATGTATTTACTCAAAATAAGCTGTTTGCAACCTTAGACCCTACTACCAGACATTTAATACTTCCTAATAATCAAAGAATATTATTAATAGATACAGTCGGTTTTATTAATAAATTACCTCATGATCTAATAGAGGCATTTAAATCCACCTTAGAAGAAGTAAAGTATGCTGATCTTTTAATTCATGTAGTAGACAGCTCAAATCCAAATATGGATAAACAAATAAATATTGTCAAAACCTTATTATCTGAATTAAATGCCAGTAATAAAGAGCAATTAATAGTTTTTAATAAACTTGATATAAAATCTAAAGAGTTGGATTATATTTATCCAACTATCAAAAATAATAAAATAAAAATATCAGCTTTAACTGGTGAAGGCATAAATGATCTATTAAAAAAAATAGAAGAAAAATTAAGTTTTGATAAAGAAACAATAACATTAATAATACCTTTTGATAAAGGAAACTTAATATCTTTTCTCCACCAAAAAGCTAATATTTTAAATAAGGAATATACTGATAATGGTGTCTTAATAAAGGTAGAGATCAAGTCTACCTATATAGATGAATTTAAAGATTACATTAATTAATTTAATTTTTTATTACAAATATAAAAAACTATGGGGGTACTATTTTTGAATAAAAATTATGATTTTCTCACTGTAAAAAATCATATAGAAATAACTGAGTACATTCAAAAGTCTAAATTTATTTCTCATGTCTTCCCTATACATTCTGAATATCAAGCAGCTGATATAATAAATAGAATAAAAAAAGAACATTATAAAGCCACCCATAATGTATATGCATATGTTCTAGGTGAAAACAAAGAAATACAAAAATCTACCGATGATGGTGAACCAAGTGGTACAGCAGGTATTCCCGTTTTAGAAATAATTAAAAAAGAAGGCTTGAATAATATCTTAATTATTGTTACAAGATATTTCGGTGGTGTAAAATTAGGGGCAGCTGGCTTAATCAGAGCATATGTTCATATGGCAAAACTAGGAATTAAAAAAAGCACAATTATTAAAAATGTCTTATGTGAAAAGATAAGAGTAACTATTGATTATTCATATTGGAGTAAAATTGAAAATGAAATTAATAATAGAAATAATATAATTCATGAAGTAGAATTCTTAGATAAGGTAAATATTTCTTTATTTTTACAGAAACATGAAAAGGAAGAGTTAATTAATTATATAAAAAATACAACAAATGGCAATTATTTAATAAAAACTTTTGGTTATAGATATATCTCAATGGATATAAATAAAAAATAAGGTTAATCCTATGTAGATTTTGAAACAAGTTGATATACCCCTATGATAAGTAAGAAAACCCCAAAAATCTTTTTTAAATAAACTGAGGATAAAGATATTGCAACAATTGAACCAATTAGTGACCCGATGAGACCTGGAATTATTATAGATATAGCAACTTTTTTATCAATATTTTTGTTTTTAAGGTGGACTGGGATAGCAATCAAACATAAAGGAATAAAGGACAATAAATTCACACTTTGAGCTAATTGCTGTTTTACATTAACAAAGAATACCAATGCAGGTATTAAAATGGTACCTCCCCCAATTCCCATACCACCTATAATACCTGAAAAAAAGCCAATAATAATATAAAACATTAAAACACCATCCTTATTGCGGCAATAATAATAAAAACTCCAAATATTTTTTTTAAAATCTTATTTGGCACCTTATTTAATATTTTTGCACCTATATAGGCTCCTATCATAGCACCAATTGAAACCTTAAATGTAATTCTAAAATCTATTAATTTACTTTTAAGATATATAATAGAACTAATAATACTAAAGGGTAAAATAATTATTAATGCTGTAGCATGGGCCCTATATTGGGGGAGAGCGAGAAAATTGGTTAAACCGGGAACGATTATGGTGCCACCACCTGAACCAAACAACCCATTAATAAATCCCGAAATCAAACCTATCATAGATGATTTTATTAGGAAATTTTTGTTTTTCATTTGTCACCAACCTTATTATTTGTCAATAGTTTGTTATAAAAAAGTGTTATTTATACCAAATATTCATAATGATAGAACATTTGATAAAAAATACTATAGTATGGAGGGAAAGTATGAGAATAGCAAATAATATTACAGAACTTATTGGTCAAACACCTATGGTAAAACTTAATAGAATTGTAGAACTTGAAAGTGCAGACATTTATCTTAAATTAGAAAGTTTTAATCCTGGAGGCAGTGTTAAAGACAGAATTGCAAATTATATGATTGAAATTGCAGAAAAAGAAGGTAAGTTAAAGGAAGGTGGAACCATAATAGAGCCTACAAGTGGCAATACTGGAATAGGGCTTGCAATGGTAGGCGCAGCCAAAGGATATAATGTAATTATGGTAATGCCTGATACAATGAGTCTAGAAAGAAGAAACCTATTAAAAGCTTATGGTGCTAAGTTAATTCTAACTCCTGGTGAACTTGGCATGAGAGGTGCCATTGAAAAGGCAAATCAATTAGCAGCTAACAATAATAATTATTTTGTACCTCAACAATTTGATAATCCTAATAATCCTGAAATTCATTCAAAAACTACTGCTCAGGAAATATTAACTCAAATGGAAGGGAAAATTGATGCCTTTGTAGCTGGTATTGGAACAGGTGGTACAATTACTGGAGTAGGCAATGAGTTAAAAAAGGTAAATAATGATATTAAAATAGTAGCAGTAGAACCCTTTAATTCGGCAGTACTATCTGGAGAAACTCCCAGCCCTCATAAAATTCAGGGATTGGGCGCCGGTTTTGTTCCCAGTATATTAAATACAAATATCTATGACCAGGTATATAAAGTTAAAGATGAGGAGGCTATGAATACAGCTAAAGAACTAGCCACTAAGGAAGGAATTCTATGTGGTATATCTACTGGGGCAGCAACTTATACTGCAATACAAATAGCTTTAGAGTTAGGAAAGGGAAATAGAATTGTCGTCATAGCTCCTGATACAGGAGAAAGGTACTTAAGCACTCCATTATTTACTGGTGAATAGTTTGAAAAGCATGTTTATATAAAAAATAAATCAAGTATAATAGAATTAAAAAGTGAAGGTGTTATTTATGAATAATGATATTGAATTACAGATAAATAAAACTATTAATTGGCTTAGAGAACAAGTGAAAAAGGCAGGAGCTAGGGGACTTATAGTAGGAGTAAGCGGAGGTATTGACTCTGCATTAGTTTGTTTTTTAATCAAAAAAGCTTTTCCAGCTAATTCTTTAGGAGTAATATTACCCTGTGATAGTTATCCACAAGATAGAGAGGATGCTTTAAGTGTTATTAAGGCTTGTAATATTAATTATGCAGAAATTGATTTAACTGAAGAACATAATAGTATAATGTCTAAGGTAAAAAAAGAATTAGATAATAAAGAATTAAATAAAGAAAGTTTAAAAATATCAGATGCTAATCTTAGGGCAAGATTGCGAATGAGTACCCTTTACTCCATTGCTAATATATATAACTATTTAGTGGTTGGTACTGATAATGCTGCCGAATTATTTATCGGGTATTTTACAAAGTATGGGGATGGGGGAGTGGATATATTGCCCATTGCCAATTTAACAAAGCGACAAGTATATCAGTGGTCTACAGCATTAGGCATTCCAGAAAGTGTAATGAATAAAGCACCATCAGCTGGACTGTGGGAAGGACAAACTGATGAAGAAGAAATAGGTATTTCTTATGATAAGATAGATGATTTCCTTGAGGGGAAAAAAATATCACAACAAGACATTAAATTAATATTAGAATTACATAGTAAAACAGAACATAAAAGAAATACACCTACTACTTGCCCAAAATTTTAACAACTGACTTTCTATACCCATATATTATCAAATATAATATCATTATTTATATAATTTTTAATAAAAATAGGAGGAATAATTATGGATTTCGAAAAGGTTAAAAAAATTGATCCACAAGTAGCAGAAGCAATGGAGTTAGAGCTAAAACGCCAACGAAA
The DNA here is from genome assembly GCA_012838085.1 of Eubacteriaceae bacterium. Lineage (GTDB taxonomy): Bacteria > Bacillota > Clostridia > Eubacteriales > Garciellaceae > DUPX01. The sequence continues at coordinate 3,560 of DUPX01000017.1, read as the reverse complement.
TAATATCGAGCTTATAGCCTCAGAAAACTTTGTTTCTACTGCAGTTATGGAGGCAATGGGTAGTCCATTAACAAATAAGTATGCTGAAGGCTATCCTGGTAAGAGGTATTATGGAGGTTGCGAGTTTGTTGATATTGTAGAGACTTTAGCCAGAGAAAGATTGAAAAAATTATTTAGCGCAGAACATGCCAATGTGCAACCCCATTCTGGAGCTCAAGCTAATATGGCTGTTTACTATTCTATATTAAAACCTGGAGATAAAGTATTAGGTATGAGTTTAACCCACGGAGGACATCTAACCCACGGAAGTCCTGTTAATATATCTGGAACATTTTTCAATTTTATTAGTTATGGAGTTAGTAAGGATACTGAATTAATTGACTATGATGAACTTGAGAGTATTGCAATAAAGGAGCAACCAAAATTAATAGTTGCAGGAGCAAGTGCCTATCCCAGATTAATTGACTTTGAAAGAATTAGTAATATTGCAAAGAAAATTAATGCATATTTTATGGTGGATATGGCGCATATTGCTGGATTGGTGGCAGCAGGATATCATCCTAATCCAGTACCATATGCAGATTTTGTAACTTCTACTACCCATAAAACCCTTCGGGGACCAAGGGGAGGTATTATACTTTCTAAAGAAAAATATGCTAAAGAAATTGATAAAGCAATATTTCCTGGAACTCAAGGGGGACCATTAATGCATATAATTGCTTCAAAAGCAGTAAGTTTCAAAGAAGCTTCAACATTGGAGTTTAAGGAGTATCAAAAACAAATTGTATTAAATGCTAAAGCCCTTGCTAAATCATTATTAAATAAAGGTTTTCACTTAGTTTCTGGAGGAACAGATAATCATATGTTATTGATTGACTTAACAAATAAAAATATAACAGGTAAAGATGCAGAAATTTTACTGGATAAGGTGGGGGTTACTGTTAATAAAAACACTATTCCCTTTGAAACAAAAAGCCCTTTTGTAACCAGTGGTATAAGAATAGGTACTCCAGCAGTTACTACTAGAGGTATGAAAGAAGAAGATATGGAGACAATTGCTGAAATAATTAAAATAACCTTAACCCAAGATGATAATATGTATAAAATAGCAAAAGAATCTGTGGCAAAGTTATGTAAAAAATATCCCTTATATTAATTAAGAAAAGGGGGTTATAAAATGAAATTAATTGATTTAAGAAGTGATACTGTAACAAAACCAACAGAAAAAATGCGAAAAGCTATGTATAAGGCAGAGGTAGGTGATGATGTATATAGAGATGATCCAACAATAATAGAATTAGAATACAAGGCAGCAAAAAAACTAGGAAAAGAGGCAGCCTTGTTTGTACCATCTGGAACAATGGGCAACCAAGTAGCAGTTTTAACCCATACTCAAAGAGGAGAAGAGATAATACTAGAAGAAAATTCTCATATTTTTATAAATGAGGTAGGAGGTATAGCAATTTTAGCTGGTGTACAAGCTAAAACTTTAAAAGGGGTATCAGGAGCATTAAATGTCAATGATGTTGAAAATGCTATTAGAGAAGAAGACATACATTATCCAAAAACCAGCCTTATTTGTATAGAAAACACTCATAATAAGGCGGGAGGTAAGGTAATACCCATAGAAAATATGAAATCAATATATGAATTAGGAAAAAAACACTCAATTCCTATTCATCTAGATGGTGCAAGAATTTTTAATGCTTCTACCTATCTTAATGTAGATGTAAAAGAAATAGCTCAATTTGCAGACAGTATAAATTTTTGCCTTTCTAAAGGTCTTTGTGCACCTATTGGTTCTGTTTTAGTAGGATCTAATGAGTTTATTAATAAAGCTAGGAAAAATAGAAAATTATTAGGTGGTGGAATGAGACAGGCAGGTATTTTAGCAGCAGCAGGTATAATAGCCCTTGATGAAATGACATTAAGATTACAAGAAGACCATGAAAATGCTAAGAATTTAGCTGAAGGCTTGGCAGAGATTCCAGGGATACATCTAGATGTTGAAGGTGTACAAACAAATATAATCATGGTAGATGTTAGTGGAATGGGGATTAATGGCAATCAATTGGCGGATTCACTAAAGAAATATAATATTTTAATTAATGGATCAAAAGATGGAAATATACGACTTGTAACTCATGCTTATATAAATAAGGATGATATAGATAAAGTCTTAAAGTCCTTTAAAAATCTTATATAGCTAGGATAATTATCATGGATAATATGAACATATTTGAAATAAATAAGGATAAACAATTAAAGAAAAAAGCCCCTCTTGCTACACGTTTAAGGCCTAGAAATATAGAGGAGTTTTACGGACAAGACCACATAATTGGTCCCAACAAATTATTATATAGGGCTATCAAAGCTGACCAAATTTCATCTGTTATATTTTATGGACCACCGGGCACAGGGAAAACTACACTTGCAATGATTATTGCTAATAGTACAATGTCCCACTTTGAACAAATAAACGCAGTAACTTCAGGTGTGGCAGATATACGAAAAGTAATTAAAGAAGCTGAAGATAGGCTAGGTATGTATAATAAAAAAACCATCTTGTTTATAGATGAAATCCATAGGTTTAATAAAAATCAACAGGATGCTTTATTACCCTCTGTAGAAAATGGTATAATTATACTAATAGGTGCTACTACAGAAAATCCTTATTTTGAAGTGAATCCTCCCCTTGTATCTCGTTCTAGGATTTTCTCGTTGAAACCTCTGGAACACAAAGATATTATTAATATTTTAAATTTTGCTATAAAAGATAAAGAAAGGGGACTAGGAAACTATAATATACAAATATCTGATAGTGCATTAGACCATTTGGCAAACATGGCAAATGGGGATGCTAGAACGGCTTTAAATGCACTTGAATTGGCAGTTCTAACTACCCCTCCATCTAAAGGGGATAATATGATAACTATCAACTTAGAAATAGCACAGGAATGTATTCAAAGAAGGGCCATTGTATATGAAAAAAATGGGGACAACCATTTTGATACTATTTCTGCTTTCATTAAAAGCATTCGTGGTTCAGATGTTGATGCTGCTTTATACTGGTTAGCTAGAATGATAAATGCTGGTGAAGACCCTAAGTTTATTGCTAGAAGAATAATAATCTCAGCTTCTGAGGATATAGGAAATGCTGACCCAAATGCTTTAAATATAGCAGTTTCAGCTGCAAAAGCTGTTGAATTTATAGGTTTTCCCGAAGCAAGAATTATATTAGCCCAAGCGACAATATATTTGGCTACAGCTCCTAAGAGTAATGCGTCCTATATAGCAATTTCTAATGCCTTAAATGATGTGGAAAATAAAAGCATAAGTGGAATTCCTAACCACCTTAAAGATGCACATTATAAGGGAGCCAAAGAATTAGGTCACGGAAAACACTATAAATATCCTCATGACTTTAAGGATGGTTATGTGGAACAACAATATTTACCAGATAAATTAATGGGAACTATTTACTATAATCCTAAAGATATCGGGTACGAAAAAATTATAAAGGATAGGATAAATAAATTAAGAAATAAATAATATAAGGG
>DUPX01000114.1 GCA_012838085.1 Eubacteriaceae bacterium | reverse complement strand
ATTAAGGGGGGGAATATTATGTTTGGTTTGGCAAAAATGAGTCCAAAAGAAGTTAGAGCTTTAATTAGAAAAGGGGATTTAGTTCAACCAACTTCAGGAATGTGTAGTGGCCATATTCAGGCAAACTTAGCTATAGTGCCAAAGGATTTGGCCTTTGATTTTCTACTATTTGCCCAAAGAAATCCCAAACCTTGTCCGGTATTAGATGTAACCGATGTGGGGGACCCTGAGCCTAAGCTAATGGCTAAGGGGGCAGATTTAAGATATGACATACCAAAATATAGAATTTATGAGTATGGAGAATTAGTGGACGAGGTAATAAACCTAGAAAAATATTGGAGGGATGACTTAGTAAGTTTCTTATTAGGTTGTAGTTTTTCCTTTGAGTCCGCCATGATTAATGCCTCTATACCTGTCCGACATATTGATGATAATCATAATGTACCTATGTATATAACTAATATTGATACAGTACCAGCAGGTAGTTTCTATGGGAAGATGGTGGTAAGTATGAGACCTGTACCCCATCATCAAGTTGTTAGAGCTGTTCAAGCAACTTCCAGATTCCCTCAAGTGCATGGTGCCCCTATTCATATTGGAGACCCAAGTATAATTGGTATAAAGGATATTAATGCACCAGATTTTGGAGATCCTTCTGAAATAAGAGAAGGAGAAGTTCCACTCTTCTGGGCCTGTGGTGTGACTCCCCAATCAATAGCCATGTCTAGTAAGCCACCTCTAATGATTACCCACTCTCCCGGTCATATGTTTATCTGTGATCCTAAGGATGAAGATTTAGCTGTTTTATAGCATTAGTAAAGCCCTAAGGATAAATTCTTAGGGCTTTTTATATATTAATTTATATCCTTCATACTAAGGGATATTTTCTCCCTTTCTATATCCACTCCTATTATCCTAACCTTTACTTCCTCTCCTACAGATACAATTTCCATAGGGTTTTTAACAAACTTATTACTTAGCTGGGATATGTGTACCAATCCATCCTGCTTTACCCCAATATCCACAAAGGCACCAAAGTCCACAACATTTCTTATGGTTCCTGTCAATATCATATCCACCTTTAAGTCCTCCACTTTTAGGACATCCCTCCTAAAAATAGGTTTAGGCATTTCATCCCTAGGATCCCTTCCTGGTTTTTTTACTTCTTCCACTATATCCTTAAGGGTAGGAAGGCCTACCTCTAGTTCCTCTGCCAATAACTTTAATCCGGATATATTATTCCTCCCCAGTTTACCTATTCTTTCTTCTATATCTTTTATATTGCCTTCTTTTATATCATCAGTGGTATAGCCTAGCTTTTCCAATAAACTCCTGGCTATATCATAGGATTCTGGATGTACTGCTGTATTATCTAAAGGGTTGTCTCCACCAGAGATTCTTAAAAATCCTGCACATTGCTCAAAGGCCTTATCCCCTAGTCTACTCACTTCCATTAATTCTCTTCTATTTTTAAAGGCCCCCTTTTCTTCCCGATATTTTACAATATTTCTCCCAATGCTAGGGGTTATTCCCGAAACATATTGTAATAAGGAAGGGGTGGCAGTATTTAAATCAACCCCTACAGTGTTTACACAGTCCTCCACAACATTTTTTAGACTCTCACTTAGCTTGTTTTGGTTTAAATCATGCTGATACTGGCCTACACCTATGCTTTTAGGATCTATCTTTACTAATTCTGCCAATGGGTCCTGGAGTCTTCTTCCTATGGAAATAGCCCCTCTAATAGACACATCCAAATCCGGGTATTCCTGATTGGCCAATTTAGAGGCAGAATATACAGAGGCACCAGCTTCATTTACAATGGTATAGTATACTTCTCTATCCATTTCATTGAGCATTTCTGACACAATTAATTCCGTTTCCCTGGATGCGGTACCATTACCAATAGGTATTATATCTATATCGTACTTTTCTATAAGCTTCTTCATTACCTTTTTTGATTCTTCCACCTTATTATGGGGTTCATTTGGGTAGATGGTGGTATAATCTAATAATTTTCCTGTTTCATCTAGTATTGCCAATTTACATCCTGTTCTAAAACTTGGATCAATTGCCAATACCCTAACATCCTTTAGAGGTGGAATCATCAGAAGGGGTTTAGTATTTTTGGCAAAGACCTTTATAGCTTCCTCTTCTGCCTTTTCTGTAAGTATATTTCTTATTTCTCTTTCTATAGAGGGGGCTATTAATCTTTTATAGCTATCTTCTATGGCTTCCTGTAATAACTCCTTTGTAATAGCCCTTTCATTGGTAATAATATTTTCTACTAAATACTTTAATATTTCTTCCTCAGGGCTTAGGAGTTTTACCTTTAAAAACTTTTCCTTTTCCCCCCTATTTATTGCCAGCACCCTATGATTGGCAATAGTCTTAACAGCCTGGGTAAAATCATAATACATTTCATAAACCGACTGCTGTTCTTCATCTATTACAGTAGAATTTATACTTCCCTTATTAAGGTTTATATTCCTAATTGTCTCCCTATAATTAGCATTATCTGATATTAATTCGGCAATAATATCCTTTGCCCCCTGGAATGCTTCCTCTATAGTATTAACCTCTAATTCTTCATTAACAAAGGGCATTGCTAATTCCTCTAATTCTCCCTCTACTATATCCTGGTTTAAAATAAGCTCCGCCAAGGGTTCTAGGCCTTTTTCTTTGGCCTTGGTAGCCCGGGTACTCCTCTTGGGTCTAAAGGGCCTATATAAGTCCTCCACTCTTTGTAATACTTCACTTTCTTCTATCTCTTGTCTTAATTCCTCGGTAAGCTTTCCCTGTTCATCAATAAGGCGAATTACTTCTTCTTTTCTGTTTTCTAAATTTCTTAAATATACCAGCCTCTCATCAAGATCCCTTAAAATCTCATCACTTAAACCTCCTGTCATTTCCTTACGATATCTTGCAATAAAGGGGACAGTATTTCCTTCATCAATAAGCTCTATTGTTTTTCTTACCTGTCCTTCCTTGATTTTAAATTCCCTAACTAATATCCTTATAATCTTATCCATGTGTAATTTCCTTTCATTCCTTATTAAATAAAGAGAGCAGGTTTCTACCTGCCTTATCCAACTATATAAAAAATTCTTTTTTACATAGACCTACAAAATATTCTAAAAGTTTCTTTGAGAAAACATCCTTATCCCACATTTTTTCTGGATGCCATTGGACACCGAAAATATTGGGGAAATCCTTATGAATAGCTGCCTCTACAATGCCGTCCTTACTCCAAGCTATAGCCTTGAGTGCTGAAGATAAATTTCTAATGGCCTGATGATGAAAAGAATTTACCCAACCTATCTTTTGTTTATATATATCATATAAAAAACTATTGCTATCTATATCTATAGAATGATTGCCAAATTCCCCATCTATATTTTGATTGTGTAATAATAGATCCCTACCCGGCATTTGACGATATATATCTTGATATAGATCCCCGCCAAGGGTGACATTTATTATCTGGAGTCCTCTGCAAATACCCATTACTGGTGTTTCCTGTCTAATACAAGCTATAGTCAGGGCCATTTCCATTTCATCCCTCTCAGGATAAACCTGACCTAGTCCCTGTTTTGGTTCCTCTCCATAGTGGATAGGATGGATATCATCTCCCCCTGACAAAATCACCCCATCCAATCTTTCTAACAAATGGCTGAGGTCCTTTTCTGATGATGTAAATACAGGTATTAATAGTGGAATAGCCCCAGCACCCTTAACAGCATCAATATAATAGTTTTCCTTATGTTGCAACTCCCTATCAGTAGAACAGGTTAGACCAATCACAGGTTTCAAAATATTACCTCCTATTTATTTAAAAATATTTGGGTTTATAAGTCCCCTTTATTCTTCATATTTAAATAAGCATTTATAAATTTATCTATATCCCCATCCATTACTCCTTGAACATTACCTACTTCCTCATTAGTTCTATGGTCCTTTACTAGGGTATATGGCTGAAATGTATAGGTGCGTATTTGACTTCCCCAGGCGATTTGATTATATTCTCCGGCTAAGTCCTCTATTTTTTCCTTATGTTCCTCTTCCTTTAATTCTAATAATTTACCCTTTAGCATCTTTAGGGCTGTTTCCTTATTGGTGTGTTGGGAGCGTTCATTTTGACATTGAACCACTATACCAGTAGGTAAATGGGTGATGCGAATAGCAGAGTCAGTCTTGTTTACATGTTGGCCCCCTGCTCCCCCTGCACGAAAGGTGTCAATCCTTAAATCCTCCTGTTTTATGTCCACTTGAATATTATCATCTATTTCTGGCATAACATCTAAAGAGGCAAAAGAGGTGTGACGTTTTCTGGAAGTATCAAAGGGAGAAATCCTTATAAGTCTGTGAACTCCTTTTTCCGATCTTAAATAGCCATAGACATTTTCTCCTTCAATCAAAAGGGTGGCACTTTTTACCCCCGCCTCATCCCCTGAAAGAAAGTCTAGGGTTTCTACATTAAATCCCTTTTTCTCTGCCCAGCGACTATACATTCTAATAAGCATTTCCACCCAGTCTTGGGCCTCTGTACCCCCGGCCCCTGCATGGAAAGATAAAATCGCATTATTGTGATCATATTTCCCCTTAAACTGGGTTTCAATAGTAAGCTCCTCTATCTTTTTTTCTAGTTCTACAAATCCATCATCTATATCCTCCTGAAGGGTATGATCATCTTCCTCAGCAAGTATTTGAATGAATACCTCCAGGTCAGCAATACCTTCCTCTATTTTTTTAAATCTATTTATTAATCCCTGGAGTTTCTTATTCTTCCTAGCTAAATCCTGAGCCCTTTGGCTATCATTCCAGATATCCGGTTTAGCCATCTCCTCTTCCAATTCTTCCACTTCAATTATCTTATTGTCAATGTCAAAGAGACACCCTTAATTCATCTATAGTTTTATTTAGCTGTTCTAATTTCTGTTGATATTCTTCAATAGTTAAAAAATCCAAAATACTCACCTCGATTAATTCATATTGTCAGACTTCTTGCCTCTCGCCTCTCTTTTCCCTTATCCCTTTTACCTTCCACAACATTTCTTGTATTTTTTTCCGCTACCACAAGGACAGGGGTCATTTCTTCCCACCTTGTTCTTCTTCACTATAGGTTCACTTTTAGTGCCTTCTTCCTTATTAGTGGAAAGCTTCTCCACCTCCAGCTCCTTCTTTGGCGGGGGTAATTTATTTATCTCTATATGAAATAAATATTTTAAGGTATCTTCCTGTATATTTTGATTCATTTCTTCAAACATATTAAATCCTTCATGGGTATATGCCTGGACAGGATCTATTTGACCATAAGCTCTAAGACCAATCCCCTGCTTTAATTGGTCCATAGCATCTATATGTTCCATCCATTTATTATCTACCACCTGCAATAATATTACCCTTTCTAATTCCCTCATTTGCTCTGATCCAATTTGTTCTTCTTTTCTGCTATATATTTCTTGGGCAGCCTTTAATATAGTTTCCTTCAGTTCTTCCCTAGATTGTTCTATTTTGGGAATACTTAAATACCCCTTTGGCAGTATAGAATTCTCCATAAAGCTCCATAGGCCCTTTATATTCCATTCCTCAAAATAACTACTATTATTAGTATAAAGATCTACATAATCACTTATGAAGGATTCTAGCATAGCAGAAATTTGGTCCTTTATATCCTTCCCTTCTAAAACCATTCTACGTTGTTTGTATATAACTTCCCTTTGTTTATTCATAACATCATCATATTGAAGGACATGTTTTCTGATATTGAAGTTTCTAGCTTCTACCTTTTTCTGGGCATTTTCAATTCCCCTTGTCAGCATACCATGTTCTATAGGTTGATCCTCTTCTAGTCCAAGGGTTTCCACCAGTCCTAAAACCCTTTCAGAACCAAATAATCGCATTAAATCATCCTCCAGGGAGATATAAAATCTGCTGGAGCCCTCATCTCCCTGTCTACCGGCTCGACCTCTAAGTTGATTATCAATCCGTCTACTCTCATGGCGTTCAGTTCCTATTATGTGAAGACCTCCCAGGTCTTTTACTCCTTCCCCTAAAACAATATCTGTTCCCCTTCCAGCCATATTAGTGGCAATGGTCACCATTCCCCTCTGTCCAGCTTGGGCTATAATCTCTGCCTCCTGTTCATGATATTTGGCATTTAATACCTGATGACTAATTCCCTGTTTTTTAAGGGCCTTACTTAATTCTTCTGATTTTTCTATAGAAATAGTTCCCACTAATACTGGTTGACCTTTGGCATTTCTCTCCTTAATCTCCTGGATAATTGCATTGAATTTTCCCCTCTCATTCTTGTAGATTACATCAGAATAATCTTCCCTAATCATGGGCTTATTTGTGGGAATCTCTAATACATCCATTCCATATAGTGCCTTAAATTCTTCCTCCTCTGTCTTAGCGGTACCAGTCATACCAGAAAGTTTTTTATACATTCTAAAGTAATTCTGAAATGTAATAGTGGCCAAGGTTTTTGATTCCCTTGCTATTTTTACCTTTTCCTTAGCTTCTATAGCTTGGTGTAGTCCATCGCTATACCTTCTACCAAACATCAGTCTTCCAGTAAATTCATCTACTATTATTACTTCTCCATCCTTTATAACATAGTCTATATCTTTTTTCATTAAATGATATGCCTTTAAAGCTTGATTTATGTGATGGGTTATTTCCATGTTTTCTGGGTCAGCTAGGTTCTCTAGGCCAAAAAATCTCTCTGCTAATCTGTCCCCTTCCTCTGTCATTACTACAGTGTGGGCCTTTTCATCAATATTAAAATGTTTTTCATTTTTCAAACCCTTTACAAAACTATCAGCCATATTATATAGTTTAGTGCTTTTATCCCCACTGCCAGATATGATTAAGGGGGTCCTAGCCTCATCTATTAGGATGCTATCCACCTCATCAATAATTGCATAATTTAGATTTCTCTGAACTATTCCCTCCATATGGGTGACCATATTATCCCTTAGATAGTCAAAACCAAATTCATTATTGGTACCATAGGTGATATCAGCTGAATAGGCCTCTTTCCTTTGGTCAAAGTCCAGACCATGGACTATAAGACCTACTTTTAATCCTAAAAATCTATATATTTCTCCCATCCACTGGCTGTCCCTTTTTGCCAGGTAATCATTCACTGTTACAATATGAACTCCTTCTCCCTCCAAGGCATTTAAATAGGCTGGCAATGTGGCCACTAAGGTTTTTCCTTCACCAGTCTTCATCTCAGCTATTCTACCCTGATGTAGTACTATACCTCCTAGTAATTGAACAGGAAAATGACGCATTTTTAGCACCCTTCGGGAGACTTCTCTCACTACAGCAAAGGCTTCATTTAAAATATCCTCAAGGGTTTCACCATTTTTAAGCCTTTCTTTAAACTCTATGGTTTTATTTTTAAGGCTATCATCCGATAGCTTTTCAACTTCCGGTTCTAAATTCTCTATTTCTTTTACCCTTTTCATTAATTTATTTACTTCTTTATCGTTAAAACTGCCAAATATCTTTTCCAAAAAATGTGCCATTCCCTCACCTCAATTTATCTTTCATTATTAAATTATTTTACCATTTTAATTATTTTATAGCAAAAAATAAAATCGGCAATGCCGATGATTAAAGGTATAAACTATTTATGGTTCTAGAGGATATTTCCACTAGCAATAAAAAAAATCCTCTCTTTTTGTGCTTTTTATTTAAGAAAAAATAGTATCTTTCTTCTTCATAAATTTTTGAAGTAAAAAGAAAATACCCATGGTAATAATAATATCTCCTATGCTAATCACCTTTTTAAAGGGATAGGGGGGTATTAATGGAATAATATCTCCCAGATACCAGGCCTTCATCTCTAGACTTAGCACCTGATGTGTTGCCAACTGGTTTGCAATAAGTTGATTTGCAAATTCTGGTAGCTCCGCCAACATCAAAGCATCTATTGAAACTGGCATCCTTCCTCCATTTAAAAAAATAACAATAGCATTTAGTAATGTTCCAAGGAAAACTAGGTCCAACCATAGATTTTTTATATTAAAAATAAAGCCTATAAAAAGCAGTAGATAGCTGGCAAGATGAAAATAAAAGAAATAATTTTGAAATATACCTATTCCTTTTTGATAACCATATAGCAGGGAAAATTCTATTCCAAAGGCAATTATAAATAAATACCACTTTTTTATATTTAATTCCCCTATCTTAGTTATTTTTCCCCCTCTTATTTTCCCCACCAATATTGATAAGACCAAGCTCTCTATAATCATATTCCCGCAACCTTTCCCTCTTTATATAACTTTTGAAATACCCTTACCACCTCAGGGTCAAATTGGCTGCCGGACTTTTCCTTTATTTCATTATAAGCATATTGAGGACTTAAGGCATCCCTATAGGGACGTTTAGTGGTCATAGCATCATAGGCATCTGCCAAAGTAATAATTCTAGATAAAAAAGGAATTTCCTCTCTAGCTAGTCCAGCAGGATATCCGGATCCATCATAATACTCATGATGATTCTCCATAATATACATAGCTTCTCTAAGAAAGTCTATTTTTTGAAGAATTTTAACACCCATAATAGTATGTTTTTTAATTTGTTCTAGCTCTTCCTTAGAAAGAGAACCGGGTTTATTTAAAATATTCTCTGGAATACCTATTTTCCCTATATCATGAAGGATGGCTGCATATCGAAGTTGTTCTATTTCATAAGTGGTCAGTTTGAATTCCTTGCCTATTAGTTCTGCTAAATTGCAAACCCTCTGGGAATGGCCTTGGGTATAGGGATCTTTTTGCTCTATTGCAGCAGAAAGGGCCTGTATTGTCTCCATATAGTTTTCCTTCATATCTAAATATAATTTAAAGGAATAACGGGCTAATAATAGGGGTCCAAATAGTAATATAACTGCTTCTATTCCCAAGTAATAATAGGCCAGAGCAATTAAAACACTTAGGGTAGATATAGCCACAAAATTTAATATTACCCATCTGAAATTGGACAGCCAAATGGTGATAAACTTAGCATTATTAATATAGGCTAATAATTTTGCCAATATAATGCTGTTAATTATAATATATATTAAGGCGGTAATAATAGATACAATGAAGGTTGTTCCTGAAAATGTTCCGTCAAATCTTCCTGCTAAAAGAATAAAAACTATAGAAGATATACCTGCGGATATAAAATGCATAGAAGTATTAAAGGCAGTTTTATATGGAGGAATATTAAAAATATGCTTATACTTTCCACCTTGTTTTACCACCATTAATAAGTTTTCCAATAGGATGATTAACATAGCAGTGGCAGGGCCAAAAAATATCATGCTGGGTAAGACTATGGCAAAACCTACTGATACCCCTCCCTGATTGGGTAGAGGAATTAAAAGAGATTCTGCAATAATAGCCATAACTATAAATATAAATACATCTAAATTAAAAATTATTTCAAATCTATTAATAAAAAATACTGCTAATATTACACCTATTGCAACTATTATTCCAATATATAATTTGACTTTTTTCGAAAAGTTATCCATGTCAATTCACTCCTATTAAAACTAGGCCGACAATCTTCAATCACACTACCACCATCTTAGATGAGCTCCACCAGCCATTATTAATGCCATAATAGTAATTAATACTTGCATCAATTTGGATTTCAAAAAATAGCCCCCTTTTTGAATTCTCTGCTTCCCGCTATTATGAAACAGGCATTTTCGCTTCGCTATTAAATTACAGTTGTCGGCCTAAATTATTAAATATCTTCTATGTAAGAATCTAATGCATTTAGTGTTGCTTTTACTATACTCTTATATATATCTGCATCTAGAAAAGAAATACCTACAAAATACTTCTCCCCAAAATTAGTCAATAATGTAACCACTATCAAAACCACATCTTTTTTTGCTATTTGAGTTCTTTCTATATCCTCAATGTAAAAACAGGGACCCTGTCCCATATAATCTTCCACGGCCCTAATGGTAGCATTTGCTATTAATTTTGTCACCCCACTGCGGGTATGCAGTCCTTTTATTTTTCCTGTATAGGTCTTATCCTCAGACTTTAATACAACCACTGCTTCGCCATTAATGCCCTCAACAGAATATTCCACCGAGGATATAACTAATTTATATCCTCTCTTCTCCTCTTGTTGACTGGTATCCTCTATTTGTGCAATGCTGATTATTTTATAATCTATTTGCAATCCCCATTTTGCCATTACAGAGGATTGTATATCCCTGGCAATTTGTTTAGGGGAGCGTCTTTTATTAGCTAGAATATGTATCTCCACTAATTTGCCTTCATGGTTTATCACTACTTTACAATTTAAAATTGAAGGTAGCATAAGTATTAGTTCCTCAATGTCACTACAAAAATCTTTATCTATTATATCTGTCACTACTCTTCCCTCCTAAGAAATCTAATACTTTTTCATTTTAAGACATCATACTATTAATATTTCTATTAATTTTCTGTTTTCCCTCTTTTTTTAATAAAGTTTTCTATTCTTTTAATATAGAAAGGCAATGTTTAACAGCTTTTACTATAAATATCCAGAATAAACTGATAACTTTATACCCATACTCATACTATTTATTATATTACAGCTATGGTCATATTAATTATAAAAATTTATTTTATCATTAAAACCAATAAAATACCGTCTGCAACACTTTGGATAAAAAACCCTAGGTTTCCTTCGGCCTTTGCATACAACCTGATCACCCTCCTTAAATTGGCAGATGAGATTCCCCAACAACCCCAGTCTTTTATTTAGTAAAAGCAGAACTTTCCTGCTAAATAAAAAAACTACCCACTAAGGGTAGTTTTGATTAAACTATTTAAAAGGTTGGTTCTATTAAACCATAATTTCCATCTTTTCTTTTATATACAACATTTACCTCATCTGTATCTCCATTAGAGAATACAAAGAAATTATGTCCTAGTAATTCCATTTGAAGAAGGGCTTCCTCTACAGGCATTGGTTTCATAGCAAATCTCTTAGTTCTAACTAATTTAGGTTCTTTTTCCTCCTCCTTATTTTGCAATTCTTTGGTATCAAACTTAAATGAGCCATTCTTTAATCTTTTTTCTAGTTTTGTACGATGTCTTCGGATTTGTCTATCTAGCTTATCCATTACCCTGTCAATTGTGTTATACATATCGTCAGTTGATTCTTCTGCCCTAAGTATTGCTCCATTGATAGGAATAGTAACCTCTAAAATATGTCTATTCTTCTCTACACTTAGTGTGGCAGTAACATCTGTTGAAGGGTCAAAATACTTATCTAGTTTTTGAATCTGTTTTTCCAGCTTATTTTTAATGCCTTCTGTTACCACCATGTTCCTTCCACTAATTGTCAAACGCATCCATAACATCTCCTTTCAATGTCTTTCTTTATACTATTAGCCCAATCCCTGATTTATCCCGCCTATGAAAATTATTTTGAATATTTTACTATGTTTATAATATTATACCCATGAGATTATTAATCAATCACAACAAAATATAATTATTCTTTCAAAATTATTGTCGTCTTATTATAATTGCAAAATCCGACATAAGATTTCTTCCCCTTGTTAATAAGTTTCTAATTGTGGACATATTATATGTGGATAAAGTGGATAACTCTGTTGATAAGAAGGATTTAAGCCATTTTAAATGTGGAAAACCTGTGCAGAAATTGGTAATATCTAAATTTATTCGACAAATTTCTCCGTAAAAAAAGATGGAATATTCATCCCATCCTTTTCACATACATTTTTAGCTGACCTGGTCTTTGCCCCCACACTCGCCAGCTGGAATCTTAGCTCAGGGATTACCATCACCATAATTCTCTCAGTATTTAAACTGGCTGGACTTACTTCTAAGCCGCACCATGCTCAATAGTAGATTTTTACTATCTTACGTGGATCGTTTTGCCTGCGACTAGCATCGATTTTCAACCACAGACCTAATTTTGTATGTGGTTATAATTATAGCATTTTATAAAAGTATATCAATATTTACCTTACCGCTGACCTATGGCTAAAACAGCAAAGTAGACTTTTTCTGCCCCACCATCCATCAAAACTTTTCCACATTCATTTATAGTAGAGCCGGTGGTATATACATCATCTACCAGCAATATTGTTTTTCCAACAACTAATTGTTGATCTTTAACTGAAAAGGCATTTTTTATATTTCTTTCTCTCTCCCTTTTAGTCAAATCTGTTTGGTGGGGAGTATCCCTTACCCTTATCAATAAATTATTAACTAAAGGAGAGGATATGCTCTTTGTAATTCCCCGGGCAATCTCCCAGGATTGATTAAATCCCCTCTCCCTTTCCCTATTTGGGTGAAGGGGTACTGGCAAGATCATATGAATTTCATCCCAATTCTTAGTTTTTATTTTCTGTCCCAATTTATCCCCTAAATCTCTCCCCAGCTTTTTATTTCCTTGAAATTTTATATCCTGTATAATTTTCTTTCCTTCTCTAGTATAAGTAAATAAGGCTATCCCTTGATGATAATTGTGAATATTATAATTACAATCAAGACAAAGTCTGGTATGGCCATAGATTTCTTCCTTACCACATTTTTCACAAACACTCTCTCCAATCCAATGGACCTTCCCCATGCAGTAAAAACAAAAAGGGGATCTTTCAAATATTAGTAATCTTTTACAAAGGACACATTGTCCATCACTGGGGAATAGAGACTCCCTAAGAATTTCTTTTATTTCATCAAAGGTGGACAAAATAATCCCTCCTTAATTTTCCCCTAAAAATTCTATCTTTGACCTTATTCTTTGTCTTAATCCAGTATATCTTTTATTTATATAGTCATTTTTAACCATATTTGCCAAATATCTTTCCATCCCTACTAAAACTACCAAGGACTTGGCTCTTGTGACTGCAGTGTAGAGTAAATTGCGGGTCAATAACATAGGTGGACCCCAACTAATAGGCATAATCACAACAGGAAATTCACTTCCCTGACTTTTATGTACTGTAATAGCATAGGCTAATTCTATTTCGTCTAATTGGTTAAAGTCATACTCCACTAATTTTTCATCGTCAAATAGCACCACTACCCTATCCTCTTCTACATCAATAGTTTGAATTATACCAAAATCCCCGTTAAAGACCCCTTCTCCCTTCTCACCTGTTTCTTTTATAAGCCATTTAATATTGTAGTTATTTTTTATCTGCATAACCTTATCCCCTTGACGAAAAACACCCTCTCCCATTTGTTTCTCTAGCTTATATTTATCCGGAGGATTTAGAATCTCCTGTAAGCTCTTATTTAGCTGTTTTACCCCTACAATTCCCTTTTTCATAGGGGTAAGTACCTGTATATCTCCTAAGGGGTTAAAACTCTTATATTTGGGTAAACGGCTAGTGCATAGATCAATAATAATTTTTAAGATCTCCTCATTAGACTGAGCCCTGTCAAAGAAAAAGTCCTTATTTTTCATATTTAATTGGGGGAGTTCCCCTTTATTTATTTTATGAGCATTTAGAACTATCATGCTTTCTTGGGCCTGTCTGAAAATCTCCTTTAAATAGACCACCTTTACAATTCCACTTTCAATAATATCCTTAAGAACATTACCTGGCCCTACCGAGGGCAATTGGTCCACATCCCCTACTAATATTAACCTCGCTCCTGGTGCTATTGCCTTTAATAAATGATTCATTAATAGGATGTCCACCATAGAAACCTCATCTATAATTATTACATCTGCTTTCAAGGGGGAATCTTGATTTTTTTGAAAACTCTGTTCCTCCCCTTCCCGGGAAAATCCATATTCTAACAACCTATGGATGGTTTTAGCTTCCCGACCTGTTGCCTCCTCCATTCTTTTGGCTGCCCTACCTGTAGGAGCCGCTAATAGCACTTCTTCATTGTTCTCCTCTAATATATCTAAAATACTATTAATAATAGTGGTCTTACCGGTACCAGGTCCTCCAGTTATCACCAATAAGCCGTTATTCATGGATTCCTCAATGGCCTTCCTTTGACTATTGGCTAGCAATATCTTATTTCTTCTTTCTACCTCCATAATTCTCTTATCCAAATCTATTATCTTATTATCTATTTCTGTTAATACTAGGGATACTATCCTAAGGGCAACTTCCTCCTCTGCCCGAAAAAAGGGTATGGAATAATACACCCTTTCCCCATCTATAATTTCTAATTTAAGATGGCCCTTTACTACTATATCCATTAATACACCTGCCACCTGGTCATAATCTAATCCCATTAATTCAGCGGCATTTTTTATAAGTTCTTCCTCTGGACAAAAGGTATGTCCTTCAGTATGGATTTGATATAGGGCATATTTAACCCCTGCTGATATTCTATATTGGGAGTTGTATTCTATACCCATGCTCATGGCTATTTGATCGGCCTTTTTAAAGCCTATGCCTACAATATCCTCTGCCATTTTGTAAGGGTTTTCTTTTATGATGGCTATGGTTTTATCTTGATATCTTTTATATAGTTTCACAGCATGTTTAGGTGTCACACCATAATTCTGAAGAAATAGCATAACTTCCCTTAGTCCCTGCTGTTCTTCATAAGACTCTAAGATTTTTTTTGCTGTTTTTTCACCAATTCCCACTATTTCTGTAAGTCTAGAGGGATGAAATTGAATAATATCTAAGGTGTCCTTACCAAAATGACTTACCATTCTCTTGGCAATCACAGGGCCAATCCCCTTTATAAGTCCAGAAGATAAATACTTTTCTATGGCTTCAATAGAGGAAGGAATGGAAACATTAAAGGTCTCCACCTTAAATTGCAAACCATATTCCCGATGGGTAACCCACTTTCCTGTTAGGGATACTTCCTCCCCCTCTTGTAATTCAGGAAAAAATCCTATTATGGTTATTAATTCCCCCCCACTATTTAGATCTGCAATTGTATAACCATTGAAGTTATTATAATATATAATGGAATTGATAATGCCTTTTATCTCCTCTAAGGAAGCCAAAGAAATTCCTCCCTATCCTTTAATCTCTTTCCATTATAGCATTAAGTCTGTTGGCCTTACAATTCCCTATATACCCCTATCAATTGGCCTATGATTTGTTGGAGTTCTTCTCTACATTGGAATTCCTGACTTCTATTAATTTTATATTGGGCCTGGGGTAAAAAACAGTCCTGAATCCATGCCCCTTGAATCATCTTAGTTTTTATACTTTGATAGCCTTGTAATACCTTAAGGGAAGTATTGTTTTTAAAGAATACCTGAGAATATCCTTCCTGTCTTTCTATTTCCTTCACCCAAAGATAATTAATATAACCAAAGGCACCATCTTTTTTTAGCTTAGGAATTCTTACCTTAACAGGTATTAATATTAATTCACTATTGATGGGATAGGGAAGAAGGTTTTTCTGACCAAATTGCTTTTGCAGCCTTCTTTTAATAGAAACAAGATCAATATAGTTTTCAAAGGCCAGTTTTCTTATAAAAGACCTAATATGGAAATTCATTATTATTTCTTTACCACTACTATCCAATACTAGTGATAAATCCCCTTTACCCTCTATATATTTTGGGATTGCATAAATTATTTTATAGTTTGAAATTCTTTCTTGCATATAACTACCTCCTTCCCTATAGTTATATTAATCGAACATATGTTCGTAGTCAAATTATTGTACCCCTTTATGGACAAGTTAGCCAAGGTCCTCCCGTTGAAGATATTTTTCCAATCATTCCCGGAACGACGGGGGAACATTCCTTACTCCCTTATCCCTATTTCATTGATTCAATCACCTTTGCCAATTGGTAAATACTTTGGGTTAAGCTGGAAATCTTCCCTTCAAATCTAACTAAAAGATAGATGGAAATGACCATGGGAAACCCAAAATTTCCAATCTGCACAAGTAATTCTTCCACCTTTAATCCCCCTTTCTAAAGATATTTAAAGGATAGGAGCATTTTATCCCCTATCCCTTATCCCCTATTTAACTTATTCTATCATTTGAAATTCTTGGACTTCAGTAGTAATTAATTCTGCCTTTACTTTTTCTATTAGATCTCCCCCAGATGTGATAAAGATATTATTTGCTAATATATCATCCATGGCTTGGTTTACTTCCACTTCTGTTAAGTCATCCTTAGCATTATCTACAGAGATTTTACTAGATCTACCGCTTTCATTTTTAAAGGTCATTTCTAGCTTTAGTTTTGCCATTTCTTAACCCCCTTTCTATTTGGTAATTAATTGACCCCTTTCTAAGCATTCAATAAGATTACATCCTCTACCCTATGAATTTCTTCTAATTCATATTTTTGCAATCCTGCTAAGGTATTTGCCACATCATAAATTGATTGGTTTTCTGCGCTGGGTTTTACATTAGAATAGGTCTTTGTCCTAAAGATCTCCTTTCCCTCCTCATCAAAGCCGGTAAGTAGCTTTAATTGAAGCCTTGTGCTAAATGCATATTCTTCTATTGCCATATTTTCACCCCCCTTCTATAATTAATAAATAGAAGAAAGGGAAAAAGTAAACCCATATTAATTTAAAGATTTATACAATTTCTTTCTGTAGCCTTTTTAAAGCCCTTGCCTTAAGCTTTATTATGGATTGATAGGATAGACCTTTTTTCTCTGCTATTGACTTTAGGGTTTTTCCTTTAAAGTAATAGTCCAAAATTAGTTCTTTTTGTTTTGGGGTAAGCTTCTCCAACCCTATATAAAGGAGTTCTTTTTCCACCTTTGATAAATAATCCTCCTCTAATCTTCTCTCCTCCTTTATTAATCTATCCATTAGACAAAATCCCCCATCATTTAGGGGTTGGTCTAAAATCAAATATTCTCTAATCTTTTTTCTTTCATTTATATAATGATAAAAAATTTGTCTCTTAACATATCCAGGAAAGGGTACCCCTAAATTTTCATCAAAATCCCTTATGGACTGTAAGATAACTACTCTACCCTCTTGGAGCAAATCGTAAAAGTCTTGATTTTTCCCAAAATATTTAATTATATTTTTAATAAGCAATGGTGTAAATTTTCTTAAAATAATCTCTTTAGCCTCCTTATCACCATTTTTAGCTGCCAATACCTGTTGCCTTAGTAAATTGTTTTCCATTGAGAATCACCCCACTTTTTTTGTGAGGCCGGCCTATTCCCTGCAGGTATTGATATAATAATTGATTTTAATAAATAGCAATATCTATGAAAAATAAAAAATTCCATAGAACTACTAAATAGTAAATTCCAAGGAATCTTTAGGTTTTATCGATATTTTATTTTTGTTTCTTTCCTTAAGACTAGTGAGCAAATGACTTGAATAATTTTTAGAAAAATCCCTGGTATACTAGGAGTATTTATTAGTCCCAAGGGAGTTTTCACTAATAGCTAAATTTTGTTTTTATTTGTTTAGTCCTTCTTTTCTTAAAATTTCTGCCTTATCTGTCCTTTCCCAAGGAAGGTCAATATCTGTTCTGCCAAAATGTCCATAGGCTGCTATTTGTTTATATATAGGCCTTCTTAAGTCCAATTCTTTTATAATGGCTGCTGGACGTAAATCAAAGTGATTTTTAATAAGTTCTATTATTCTGCTTTCTTCTATTTTACCTGTATTGAAGGTTTCCACATTAATGGAAACAGGTTGGGCAACCCCTATAGCATAGGCTAATTCTACTTCACATTTTTCAGCAATGCCAGCGGCCACCAAGTTTTTAGCAATATATCGGGCAGCATAAGAAGCGGACCGATCCACCTTAGTAGGATCCTTCCCAGAAAAAGCTCCTCCCCCATGTCTTCCATATCCTCCATACGTATCCACTATAATCTTTCTTCCTGTAAGGCCTGCATCACCATTAGGGCCTCCAATAATAAATCTTCCGGTAGGATTTACTAAAAATCTTGTGTTTTCATCTAATAAATCACTGGGAACAATAGGCCTAATAACATGTTCTATTATATCCTTTTGGATCCTATCCCTCTCCACCTCAGGTCCATGTTGGGCTGAAACCACTATTGTATCCACCCTTTTAGGTTTTCCTTCAATATATTCCACAGTAACCTGGGTTTTCCCATCGGGGCGAAGATAGTCAAGGGTCCCATTTTTTCTTACCTTAGCAAGCCCCATTGCCAGCTTATGAGCCAAGGAAATTGACAGGGGCATTAATTCTGGTGTTTCATTTGTGGCTATTCCAAACATAATACCCTGGTCTCCAGCTCCTATTGCATCTAGTTCTTCCTCACTTATTTGTCCTTCTTTAGCCTCTAATGACTGATTCACTCCTAATGCTATATCTGGCGATTGTTCATCTATAGATGTAATTATTCCACAGGTTTCCCAATCAAAACCTGATTTTGCCCTATCATATCCTATTTCCTTTATGGTTTGCCGTACTATTTTGGGTATGTCCACATAGGATGTTGTTGTTATTTCTCCTACCACCGCCACTAAGCCTGTAGTAATCATTGTTTCACAGGCCACCCTTGCCATAGGGTCTTCTTTTAATATGGCATCTAAAATACCATCTGAAATCTGGTCACACATTTTATCTGGATGACCTTCTGTAACCGATTCTGATGTAAATAATTTCTTAACCATTTTATTCCCTCTTTTCTATTTTAAACTTTAATAATGTGAAAAAATTAAACCTCTCCAAAAGAAGAGGTATTCAATCTCATAACTCATCTTTCAGAATAAATTCTGTAGGATTTAGCACCATGCATTGCTGGTTGCCGGGTTTCAAAGGGCCTAGT
>DUPX01000113.1 GCA_012838085.1 Eubacteriaceae bacterium | reverse complement strand
TACTAATAAAGTTGTTTTTAATTCATATGGATAGATATATAAAAATGAAATTATTAATCCTATAACAAGATTCCAAACTGGTGTCCATTTCCTAGGTAAAAATATCATTTGAGCTATTTTGGCTAGACCTATCATTATTGGAACAAATAAACTTGCTTTAGAGAAAACCTCAAACACTTGATACATAATATCCCCCCTAAATATCATATAATAATTCCTATTACATCTTATGCAGGGGTAGTTTGTACAATACATAAATATTTATTAGTCTAATGCTCTTACTAAATGGGTTAGATTTTTTCTCATAATAGAAATATAATCCTCACCATTATCCATTTCTTCCTGAGTCAATCCTCCTATAGGATGTAATACTTCTACATTAATTCCTGTTTCTTTTGCTAGGACATTTGCTGCCTTAGGACTAGTAAGATGTTCAAAAAATACCGTATTAATATTGTACTTTTTAATTAAAGTTGTTAATTCTACTAATTTAGCAGGACTAGGTTCTCCTTGGGGCGTGAGACCTAAAATAGTAATTTGATTTAAACCATATCTTTTTGCTAGATATCCAAAGGCCCCATGGGAGACTATAAAGTTTTTATTTTTTACTCTTGAAAGTGCAGCATTATATTCTTTATCTAGTTCATATAATTTTGATTGAAATATATTAAAATTTTCTTCATAATAATTTTGGTTTTCTTTATCAACTTCACTAAATACATCCTTTATTATCTTTGCCATCTCAATTACTATAATTGGATCTAGCCAAATATGGGGATCATAGCTTCCTATGCCTTCCTTTATAATCATTGGTGCTAGTGCTTCTTCTTCCCCTACAGCAATAATTGTCACCTTATCCTTTAAGCCCCTTCCAATTCTTTCCGCCCAGGGATCTAAATCTAATCCATTATATAAAAAAACTTGGGATTGTTCTATTTCCTTTATTGCTTTACCGCTAGGTTCCCAGCCATGGGGCTCAGCTCCAGGAGGAGTAGCCATCTTTACATTAATCCTCTCTCCCCCTATTTTTTTTGCAAAATCATAAATAGGATAAACACTTGCATAAGCAATAATTTCATTATTATTTGCGCTCTCCTCTGTTTCTATAGGGGAACAGCCTATTGTATTTAATAATAACCCTATAAATATAATTATAACTATAATCCTTTGTTTAATCATTTCTTCCTCCTGTATCCTTTGGTTATAATAATTCACCCTTTTTCACTTTACACTCAGCGCAGTACCCAAATACTTCAAAGTTATGTTCCATAGGTAAAAAATTTTTCTTCTTTAATTGGCTTTCTAGTAATCCCAAAGGGCAAAATTCAATAACCTCAGCCTTTCCGCAATCTATACATATTATATGATGGTGGTGTTTGTTTAATTCTTTCAGCTTATAACTTCCATAAGGTTTTCCTGTGTAAATCTTATGAATAATATCTAAGTTAACTAATAATTCTATATTTCTATAAATAGTGGAAAAGTCTACTGTGGGATATTTTTCCTTTACCTTTTCATAAATTTGTTGAAGACTAAGGAGACTTTTTCTTTCTCTTAAAAAAACCTCCAATATAGATTTTCTTTGCTTTGTAAATTTATAGCCCTCTTTTCTTAATTTATTTTCCATATCATTTTGAAGATTCAACTTACCACCTTCCCATATTCTAACTCTAGTTTTTTCTTCCTATGGCTTTTATATATAATGATAAGTACTAATAACAATACATTTAACAAGACTATAGTACCTCCAGGGGCCAAATCAAAATAAAAGGACAAGAAAATTCCCAATATTACTGAAAAAAATGCAAAAAAGATGGATAAAGCTAAAGTCTTTTTAAAGGATTTTTCCAATTGTATAGCTGTAGCTACTGGAATAACCATTAAGGAGGATACTAATAAAATACCCACTACCCTCATTGAAATACTAATAGTTAAAGCAATTAGTATGGTGAAAAAAATATTTGTACTCTCCACATTAATTCCAGCAATTCTTGCCCCCTCCTCATCAAAGGCTATATAAAATAGTTGATTATAAAGATATAAAATAGATCCGATGATAAACAATCCTAAAATCACCATTATGTAAATATCTTCTTTTATAATAGTAGTAAGACTTCCAAAGAGATAACTCATCAAATCTATATTGATACTTTTAGCCATACTAATAAGTAAAACAGCCAGTCCTATTCCTCCTGAATGAATAATTGCAATAGATATCTCAGCATATTCCCTATAGGATTTCCTTAGTTTTTCTATTCCTAAGGCAGCAATTATTGTAAATATAATAGAACCTAATATTGTATAAAAACCTGTTAAAAATGAAACAGCTACCCCTGCCAATGCAACATGAGATAAACTGTCCCCCACCATTGACATTCTTCGTAATACCAAAAACATTCCAATCATAGGACAGATAATAGAGATAATAATCCCACTTAGTAGAGCTCTCTGCATAAAACCATACTCTAATATTTCAAGCATTTAAAACCTCCTATAGGTGATGATGATCTATAACCTTTATCTTTTCTCCATAAATCTCCTTAATAAAATCATGGACATGAGCATTAGAACTTGAACAATCCATATATAATTTTTTGTTTCCCATACAGGCAACCCTATTAACCTTTTCAGTAACCACTCCTATATCATGGGTTACTAAGATAATTGACATTCCAAAGTCTATATTTAGTTTACCTATAATATCATAAAATAGTTCCTGAGATGCAATATCTACCCCTACGGTAGGTTCGTCTAATATAAGAAGTTCTGGCTGATTTATTAATGCCCTTGCTATAAATACTCTTTGTTGTTGGCCACCTGATAAATTCCCTATTAAACGCTTTTTATAATCTCCCATTTTTACAATGTCTAAAACCTTATTTATATCTATATTATTCTTTCTATTTGATGTTTTCTTTTTTTTATTTGTTGCTTTTAGTTCTGCCTCTAATATCTCCTCTACCGTAGCAGGAAAACTCCTATTAATAGATGTAGCCTTTTGGGATACATAGCCCACCTTTTCCCAGCTATTAAACTCTCTTATCTCCTGGCCAAAAATTTGTATTTCCCCTTTATAAGGTTTTAAAATTCCTAATATTAATTTTAATAATGTGCTTTTTGCTGATCCATTAGGTCCAATAAGCCCTAAATAATCCCCCTTATATAAATCTAAACAAGCGCCCTCAAGGATAAATTGTTCATCATATTTAAAATAAACATTTTTTACTTCCAGAACCTTTTCCATATTCTCACCTTCTTGCAAATTACTTGCACTTAGTCTATTATATATTATCCCTTTTCTATATAATTATTCAATATGTTTTATGTTTTTTATTTCATTTTTATTAAGATGTTCTAAATATTGTCATATTAAACAATCCACTGTTATAATGAAAAGTAACTTCAATAAGATTACTATTCAAGGAGGATAAATTATGGAAATAATAGAAGAAAAAATCAACTATGATGGAAAAATAGATAGGGTTAAATGTTTGCTTTTAAGGAAATCCACCAAAGAAGTGGTGTTATTATATAGAATTTCAAAGAAATATAAGACTGATGAGTTTGCACTTCCCATAGGCTCTTTTACAATAGCCTACTATTACTTTGATAAACCCTATAACCTTTACCATTGGATCTCCCCCCAAGGAGAATCTTTAGGTTACTATTTTAATATAGTAAAGGACGTACATATGTCCAATAATGTTCTATATTATAAGGATTTAATAATCGATATATTAGTAGATAATGACCTAACCCATCATATTTTAGATTTAGATGAATTACCCTGCCCTTTAGAAATATTTGAAAATGGCAGGGTTAAAGAAGATATTGATAAATTCTTATTGGATAAAAAGAAAAAGATTGATTATTTTAAAAATCAATCAGAAAAATTTATCTCCCTTGGTTTACAAAACCTTTGGGACAAAAATATGTGACTAAAATCTTTAGGGAGCTATATAATATAGCTCCCTAAAGATTTTAGTGCATATCCTCTTCAGGTAAAAATGTTGCGCAATCTGTCATTTCTGTATCTATTGCCCCCGGAGGTTCTATCTCTATTTTCTGAGCGGTACAATGATTACCAGAAGCCCAAAAATGACAGCTATCTACAACACATTTTACCCTGTGAATGGGCTCATTGGAATTAGATAGTCTATCTTCCATATAAATACCCCCTCATTATAGGATAGTCACATCTTATATTCTTTCAACTATCTAAAAAAAAATGTATTATATTCTAAAAATTTTTAAGTATAGCTCTAAATTATATAAGTAACTATTATCTAATCTTCAAAGACCTTGGAAAATCTATAATTAACCTTTACAAGTTGTCCACCAATACTTCTTTCATAATTCTTTTCTTTAATATAAAGCAATCCCAAAATCATCAAAATCCCAGTCACTGCTCCCGCCACACCATATAGAACTTTTTTCATTAAGATCACCCCTTAATATTTTTTCCTTTAATTTTATTTTATACTCTTAAAGATTAATTTTCAAAGATTTTATTTTTTATTTAAAAAGAACCTTCCTTCTTAAAAATAAAATTAAAGGTAGGTTCTTTTTATTAGTTACTTAGCAAAATCCTCCGCTCCGATTACTGGTGATTGTAAATCCTTTTCGGAAAAAACTTGAACCATAATCAATATTAATAGCGGTAAAATTTTCTACCATGTCCTGGGAAAAAATAAAGTTTATATCACCTGAGGTTTCTATTAAATCATCATCCTTTGGCTCTTCCAGAGCCATTCCAAATGTTGGACCACCTCAACCAATACCAGCGATATATACCCGAATATTTTTATTGGCCTGCTTTTCTTCAATTATTTTATTAAGTTCTAATAAAGCATTTTCACTAACATTTAGTTGCATTTTGCCTCCTCCTTTGTACCCCTAGTGGGTATATCCCTAGTATACAAATTTTATATAAAAATGTCAACTAAATATAGACCAATAGATATTATAAATATGGCAACCCTGTTCTTTTAATATCTTAACCTTGTTATAATCAATGCTTTTGCTAAAACCTATGTATAAGAATAAAAAAATTAGTATTATGATAATATGCCAAAAGTAAGCTTTAATTTTTTTCTTAATAATTATTATCACCACCTTAAAAAGATCCCTCTATATTATAAGACGGGTAAATGAAAAAAATGTTTCATTTTTTTAAATCAAATTTTTTCATCCTATATAATATTTAATAAAGGTCATAATAATTATTGTAGTAAGATTTTTTCAAAGGAGGAGGAAAGTTATGATGAATAACAATGCAAAAATCACTGCTGATAATCTTAAGGTATTAAAAGATCAGATAGAATACGAAGCATTGTTAAATAAAAAAGCAAGACAATATGGAGAGTATTGTAATAATACTAACTTAAAAGGAGTATGTAACAGAACTGCTGATGTGCACAAACAAAATTTTACAGCTCTAAAAACCTATTTAGATAGCCATCAATAATATAATTTACCATATGGAGGGATTATTTTGACAAATCATCAATCATCACTTAGTGAAAAAGAATTGCTCCATGACCTTTTAGCATCAGAAAAACAAGTTATTAGTGCTTATAGTACTGGTATGACTGAATCCTCCTGTCCTAACTTAAGAAATACCTTAGAGGAGAACTTTAAAAATGTTGAGCAAGTCCAATATGAAATCTTTAATGCAATGAAGGAAAACAATTGGTATACAGTTAAGGATGCACCTACCAATGAAGTACAACAACTTAAAAAGGACACAAATACTTTAGCAGGAGAATTGAAGTAGGATAAATAATAGGGAGGCAAAGCCTCCCTATTATTTATCCTCCCAGATATGATTTTTTTATTCTATTATCATTTAATAGATCATTAGCACTTCCCTCAATGACAATATTCCCATTCTGAATTATATAAGCTCTATCAGCTATTTGTAAAGCCTTATTGGCATTTTGCTCCACCAATAGGATAGTTGTACCCGATTCATTAATATCCTTAATAATGGAAAAAATATCATTTACAATTAGTGGCGCTAATCCTAGGGAAGGTTCATCTAATAATAGTAGTTTAGGACGGGATAAAAGAGCCCTGGCCATGGCTAACATTTGCTGCTCTCCTCCTGACAAGGTACCTGCTAATTGGTACTTCCTTTCATGGAGTATAGGGAATAGGGAAAACACATAGTCAAAATCTTCTTTAATCTGTTTCTTGTCTTTTCTAGTGTAGGCCCCTAATTCTAAGTTTTCCATAACAGTCATAGTTGAAAATACCCTTCTTCCCTCTGGAGAATGAGAAATTCCCAATTTTACTATATTGGGTGCCAAAAATGATTGAATAGCTTCACCATTATACAATATATCTCCTGAAATAGGCTTTACTATAGCAGAGATGGTACGAAGTATAGTGGATTTTCCAGCACCATTGGAGCCAATTAAGGTTACTATTTCCCCTTTTTCTATTTTTATATTTACATCTCTTAATGCTTGTATAGATCCATAATAAACATTCACATCTTTTAATACTAGCACAGTTATTCCCCCCCGAGATATGCTTTAATAACCCTAGGATTATTTTGTATCTCCTCAGGTATACCGTCAGCAATTAAAGTTCCGTAATCAAAAACATATACTCTTTCGCAGATTTCCATTACTAAAGACATATCATGTTCTATAAGAATAATTGTTAAATTAAATTCATCTTTAATCCACCTAATTAATTTTGTTAATTCCTTAGTTTCATACGGGTTCATTCCTGCTGCAGGTTCATCCAAAAGAAGAAGCTTTGGTCTAGAGGCTAAAGCCCTTGCTATTTCTAACTTTCTTTGTTCACCATAGGGTAGATGTTTTGCTAGCACCATACTTTTATTAGATAAATCAAATACTTCTAATAATTTTAAAGCCTCATCATAAGCTGACTTTTCTCCATTATAAAAAGAATTAAGTCGAAAAATTGAAGGTAGCACTCCATAGTTTATATTATTATGATAGCCCATAAGAACATTTTCAATAACTGTCATTTCTTTAAAAAGTCTTATATTTTGAAAAGTCCTTACCACACCGTATTGAACCATTTTATGAGGTTTAAATTCCCTTGATGTTAACTTTTTTTCAAAATTTAAATTGATTATTCCTGATGTAGGTTTATAAATGCCTGTTAATAAGTTGAAAAAAGTTGTTTTACCTGCACCATTTGGACCAATAATTCCCACAATCTCATCTTTTTTCACTGACATATTTATATCTGTTATTGCTTTAATGCCTCCAAAATTCTTATAGAGATTTTTTACTTCCATTAGATACATGAGAAACACCTCTTTTCCTAAAAAGCTTAAATTCATATTTGCCCATAAGTCCATAGGGTCTATATAGCATTATCATAAATAAGACCACAGCGTAGACAACCATCCTTAGTTCTGGTATACCCTGTAAAAAAACTGAGATTAGAGTAAGGACGATAGCCCCCACAACTGAACCAAGAATACTCCCCAATCCTCCAAATACTACAATAACTAATATATCTATGGATTTCATAAAGCCAAAAGCATCTGGTCTTATAAAATAAAAGAAATTTGCATATAAAGCACCTGCTATCCCTGCAAAAAGTGCCCCAATAGTAAAGACTAAAACCTTATAATAGGTTGTATTTACCCCCATTGATTCAGAAGCAATTTCATCCTCCCTTATGGATATACAAGCCCTACCATTATAAGATTTTATAAAATTATTAATTATTACTATAGTGGCCACCACTGCAAAATAAAGCCAAAACCAGTTGGTATATTGGGGAATATCATTAAGACCTACAGCCCCTCCGATATAATCATTGTTTAGACCAATT
>DUPX01000112.1 GCA_012838085.1 Eubacteriaceae bacterium | reverse complement strand
TATTTTAAAGATATTGGCCCTTATATTTATTTATAAATTATCCGGGGCGATTATTGAGCCAATTGCAAATGGAAGAATTGTGGATAGTTTAAATGGGATAGCCCATTCTTTAATATTGGTTTTAGCGGCGGTTATCTCGGTGGCAATTATGTTTTTTATGGTGGTAACAATTATTATAGGTGTGGGAAATGTGACAATTATGATGAGGTAGGTGATGATTATGATTGAGGATCTTAGTTATTGGGTGAAAAATATTATATATATTATATTCTTTATAGTCTTTTTAGAAATTCTATTGCCCAATAATTCCATGAGAAAATATGTAAAGGTGGTAGGGGGGCTATTGGTAATGGTGGTAATACTATCTCCCCTTACAAAATTTATTAATAAGGAAATTAATCTATCGGATGTAATAGCAAAAAATATTATAGATATAGAGCAGGTGGATTTAAAAAGTAAAAATACTTTATTACAGGAAAAACAAGACTATTTAACTACTAAGATATATAAAGAGAGGGTCATAAGCAATATTAAAGAAAGGGTGGAGGATATTGTAGGGGAGGCAGATGTAGAAGTAGAGGTGGAAATTAATGAAGATTCTGTCTCTAATGAATATGGGAGTATAAAAAAGGTGTTTTTATATTTTAGACAAAGACCAATGGAGGATATTGGGGAATTTGAAGAAGAAGGAATTGTAAAGAATATAGGGCCCATTAAAAAGGTGGAAATAGATAAAGAAAGCCAGGAGGATAATAAGAAAGAAGATATTTTAATGATAAGGGATATTCAAGAAAGGGAGATAAAAGAATTTCTTTTAGACTTCTATAATGTCCCTTCTGAGAATATATCTATTAATGAACAAATGAATAATAGGGAAAAGGGGGAGGTAAGTGTAAATGGTTAGTATAAAGGGTTTGCTAAGAAAAATTCAAGATGGAAATATAAATAAAAATATACAAAACTTAATAATAATAGGTCTTATTGGAATAGCTATTGTGATGGCAGGTACATTTTTTTTTGAAGGGGGTCAAAGAAAGCCCACCTCTAGTAATAATCTTCCCACAGAATTATCCCAAATAATTGATTATGAAACAAAGCTAAAGAAGGAATTAGAGGAAACATTAGCATCTATAGAAGGGGTAGGAAGGGTGGAGGTTATGCTTACTGTAGCTAATGAAAAGGAAGTAGAAATAGCGTATAGCAAAACCCAGTCTCAAAATCTTACCCAAGAAAAGGATAATCAGGGTGGCGAAAGAATTATTGATCAAAATAATTTAACGGAGACAGCTGTTATGGTAAATGAAAATGGAGTTAATTCACCCTTTATAATTAGAGAGAATAGACCGGAAATAAAGGGGGTAGTGGTGGTTGCTGAAGGGGCCCATGATGCAACAATCAAATATCAATTAAATAAGGCGGTACAAATTGCACTGGATTTGCCTTCCCATAAGGTGGTTATATATGGTAGAAAAAATTAATTAAGGAGGGGTTTGTATGATGATAAAGAAAAAACCTTTTGTAATTATTTCATTGATTATACTGCTATTTGTAGTAGGGATTTTAAATTATAAATATGGAATGATGGGAGATGATTTGGCAGGGGGTACTAAAATAGATAAGGAAGGACCCATTAATTCAAAATTAGTGGAAAATGCTGATGAAGAGGATATAATGGCAGGAAGTAAAAATATTTCTAAGGAATTCTTTATCGAATATCGTCTAGAAAGGGATAAGAATAGAAGCCAACATATTGGTCTATTAGAAAATATTGTTTCCAATAAGGAAACAGATAAGGATACCAGAGGGGAAGCCCAAAATCAAATGATAAACTTAGTTAAACTAAGTGAGAAGGAAATGATTATTGAAAATCTAATTAGGGCTAAGGGATTTAATGATGTTATAGTATTTATTCATGATGGTTATGTAAATGCTATAGTGGATTCAGAGGAATTATCACCTGGTGATGCTGCCCAAATCCAAGATATAATTTTTAAAGAAACAGGTGTATCCTTGGATAAAATAAGCATTGCCAATACAAAATAATATTGTTAAACATAGGCCATTCTGTTATACTATAAATAGTTACCAACGGGGGTGAACTTTTTGGATAAAGATAGTAAGATGGGAGATATTAACGATAAAATGATGGAAAGTTTTGAAAGAGGAAACTTAAATATTTCTAATGAAGTAATTAGTACTATAGCAAATATTGCTGCCTCTGAAGTGGCTGGGGTTACAGCTTTAAGTAGTAGTATTGCCGATGGAATTGTGGAGAAGTTAGGAAAAAAATCTTTAAGTAAGGGTATTAAAGTTGATACCAAAGATGGAGAAGTGAAAATAGATATCTTCTTGATAGTAAGTTATGGGGTAAAAATCCCTGATGTGGCCCGGGAAGTACAGGAAAATGTTAAGAAGTCTATTGAAGCTATGGCAGGTTTAAATGTAACCCAGGTAAATATTCATGTTCAAGGGATTAACTTAGAAAAGGAAAGTTCGTCTAAGGAAGAAAAGATAGACAATTAATTAAATGCATTGGAATAACCCTCTGATATAAATCAGGGGGTTTATTACCTTATGGCATTACATAACTTTATATTGGGATAAGATAGTAAAAAATAGGAGGAAAGACATTTGAGCAGAAGAAAGGTAAGGGAAGTAATATTACAGACTATTTTTCAACTAGCCTTCCAGCAGGAAGGATTTGAAGAATATGCCCTAAATTATTTGGACAACCAGCCCCTTTCTAAAGAGGATAGGGAGTTTTCAAAAAACTTTATTGTAGGTTTTTTAAAAGAAGTGGAAATAATAGATAAGAAGATAGCAGAAAATCTAAAGGGCTGGACTTTAGAAAGGCTCAGCAAGATTGATTTGGCAATATTAAGGCTGGCATGTTATGAAATTATTTTTTTAGAGGATATTCCTAAAAATGTATCTATAAATGAAGGAATAGAATTGGCAAAAAAATATTCTGATGATGAATCCAGAAAATTCATCAATGGATTATTAGATTCAATATCCCAGGATATTAATAAGGAAAATTAGGAGGGGGAAATATGAGAGATAAGATTTTAGATGGGAAGGGACTAGCTAAGGATATAAGGGAGAAAATAAAAGCAGAGGTAAATAATATAAAAATAGCTAAAGGCATTGTTCCTGGATTGGCAGTTGTCTTAGTGGGACAAGATCCTGCCTCTGTTTCTTATGTTAGCATGAAAGAAAGGGCCTGCTTAGAAGGGGGCTTTTATTCAGAAGTACATAGATTAGATGAAGATACCTCCCAGGGCGAAATATTATCCCTAATAGATGAGCTTAATAATAATGATAAGATCCATGGCATACTTGTACAGCTACCCTTGCCAGGGAATATAGATGAAAAGATAGTAAATGAAAGGATAGAACCTAAAAAGGATGTGGACGGTTTTAATCCTATAAATCTAGGAAAACTTTTTTTAAAAACCCCAGGGTTTATTCCCTGCACACCTAAGGGGATTATAAGATTATTAAAACATTATGATATATCAATAGAGGGTAAAAATGCCGTTGTTGTAGGAAGAAGTGATATTGTGGGCAAGCCCACAGCCACATTGCTACTCCATGAGAATGCTACTGTCACTCTATGTCATTCTAGAACTAAGAATTTATCCTCCTATACAAAGGAGGCAGATATTTTAGTATCTGCCATAGGTAAACCTAATTTTATAACCAGTTCTATGGTCAAAAAGGGTGCTATTATCATAGATGCAGGGACTAGTAAGGTGGGCAATAAACTTGTTGGTGATGTGGACTTTCAAGGTGTAATAGAAAAGGTAGATAAAATTACCCCTGTGCCAGGAGGGGTAGGGCCTATGACTATTGCCATGCTGCTGGAAAACACATTAGAAGCGGTTTTGATAAAATGAAGTTAAAAACATTTACTGTTAGTGAGGTTAATGAATATATTAATAAGCTTCTAAGGGGAGATATAATATTAAGAAACCTTAATGTAGAGGGGGAAATCTCCAATTTTAAACTTCATAGCTCTGGTCATATGTATTTCTCTATAAAAGATGACAATAGTCGTCTTCGCTGTGTAATGTTTAGGGGACAGTCTAGGCTATTAAAGTTTTTACCAGAGGAAGGTATGAAGGTTATTGTAAAGGGTTATGTAGCTCTATATGAAAGGGATGGTCAATATCAATTATATATTCAAGAAATGCAGCCAGCAGGTATTGGGGCCCTATATTTGGCATATGAGCAATTAAAAGAGAAATTAGAGAGGGAAGGTTTATTCTATGAATCCACTAAAAAACCTTTGCCTTTCTTACCTGAAAGAATTGGGGTAGTTACCTCTCCTACAGGAGCCGCTATCAGGGATATTATCTCAGTAATAAATAGAAGGAATCCTAATGTGGAAATTATTATCTATCCTGTATTAGTTCAAGGAACAGAATCTAAGGAGCAAATAGTAGAAGCCATTGATTATTTTAATAAAAATAATTATGTTGATGTTATTATTGTAGGTAGAGGGGGAGGGTCTATAGAGGAATTATGGTCTTTTAATGAGGAAGTGGTTGCTAGAAGCATTTTTTCATCAAAGATTCCTATAGTATCTGCTGTAGGTCATGAAACAGATTTTACCATAGCTGATTTTGTAGCGGATATGCGGGCTGCTACCCCATCAGCGGCAGCAGAATTAGTAATTCCCTCTTTAAAAGATTTAGAATACACATTGGGGTCTTTAGAAAAGAGAATTGTAAATGCCATGGAAAATATATTGGTACAAAAGGAAAATAGGCTTAATCAATTATCAAAAAGCCATGTTTTTTACAGACCTTATGATTCTATAAACCAATATAAACAGCAGATTGATTGGTTAAGGGAAAAGATGTATAAGGAAATAGAAAAAATATTTATAATTCAAAGGGAAAAATGCCAAGGTCTGACAAATAATTTGTTGGGGTTAAGTCCAAATTCTGTATTAAATAGGGGATTTGGTATTGTTAAGGGGAAAGAAAATAACTATATATCAAGCATTGCTAATCTATCTAAAGGAGATAAGCTAGAGGTTATACTAAAGGATGGAATTATTAAATGTATTATAGAAGATATTAAGGAAGGGGGAGTAGAGGATGGCAAATAAAGAAGAAAGGTCCTTTGAGGAAAATTTAAAGCGTATTGAAGAAATTGTTACTGCCCTGGAGGAAGGTAATATTTCCCTAGAAAATAGCATTAATTTATTTGAAGAGGGTATGGAGCTAACAAAGGATTGTAATGAAAAACTAGAATCCATTGAAAATAGAATTAATATTTTAGTAAATGATAATGGAAAGATAAAATCAGAAAAGTTTGATATTAATGGAGTAGAAGAAGATGGAATTTAAAGATAGGTTAAATAATTATATTAGAGAAATAGATGGCTATTTAAAAGTTTTTTTCCCAAGGGAAGAAGATATACCAAGGGATATAATTGAGGCCATGGAATATAGTATTTTTGCAGGGGGTAAAAGGTTAAGGCCTATACTGCTAATAGAGGGGGCAAAATCCATAGGGGGCAATATAAAAAGGGTGCTGCCCTTAGCCTGTGCTTTGGAAATGATTCACACCTATTCCCTTATCCATGATGATTTACCTTCAATGGATAATGATGATTTTCGTAGGGGTAAACCCACCAACCATAAGGTCTTTGGCGAAGGAATGGCAATTCTAGCAGGAGATGGACTGCTAAATTATTCCTATGAATTAATGATTAATAATATACCAAAAGATATTGTAGAGATGAAAAACTATATTGAGGGAATGAAAGAAATTGCTAGGGCAGCAGGAATTATGGGCATGATTGGTGGACAGGTAAAGGACTTGGAATATGAAGGAAAGGATATGGATATTGATACCCTCCACTATATACATAGTCATAAGACAGGGGCATTAATTAGGGCATCATTAAGGGCAGGAGCTATTGCCTCTGGAGCTAATAATAATGAATTAACAGCCCTTACAATTTATGGGGAAAAATTAGGACTTGCCTTTCAAATTGTGGATGATATATTGGATATTATTGGAAATGTGGCTAAGTTAGGGAAGCCAATTGGCAGTGATAAAGACAATAAAAAGCTAACCTATCCTAATATTTATGGTCTGGAAGAATCTAAGGCCATAATAGACAGGCTATTGTCAGAGGCCTTAGAAGCAATATCTATATTTGGCTCTAAAGCTAAATTTTTAGAGGAATTAGGAGTATTTATTTGTAAGAGGGATTATTAAGGGAGGGCAGGACTAATGGGTTTTTTCAATGAACTTATTCAAAATAAGGTATTGATGATAGCAATTATTGCTTGGTTTGTTGCTCAAGTGATAAAGGTTATACTTAGTATTATTAAAAATAAAGAAATAGATTTTACCCGTTTTGTTGGATCCGGTGGGATGCCCAGCTCCCATTCATCCTTTAGTATGGCACTTACAACTTCTATAGGTAAAATATATGGGTGGAGTTCTCCTCTATTTGCTGTTTCCCTTTCCTTTTCTTTAATTGTAATGTATGATGCTGCTGGTGTTAGAAGGGCTGCTGGAAAACAGGCAGAAATATTAAATAAAATTGTTCATGATATACATTCTAATAAGAAGATAACAGAGGAAAGATTAATAGAACTTTTAGGCCATACACCTATTGAAGTTTTTGTAGGGGCACTATTAGGTATTATAATAGCAAATATATTTCTTTAAGATATATTGGAAGATGGAATTAATATGGAGAGATTAAATGAAAAAAAGATTGGATATTATTTTATATGAAAAGGGCTGGACTGAAAGCAGAGAAAAGGCTCGGTCTATAATTATGGCAGGTTTAGTCTATGTTGAGGGAAAACTAAAAGATAAGCCCGGAGAAAAAATAGATGAAAATTTAAATATTGAAATTAAAGGGAATAATCTACCCTATGTTAGTAGGGGAGGCTTAAAGCTAGAAAAGGCTATTAAGGAATTTAATGTAGCTATTAAAGATAAAATTTTTTTGGATATTGGTGCCTCCACAGGGGGATTCACTGATTGTTTACTGCAATATGGTGCAAAAAAGGTCTATTCTATTGATGTGGGCTATGGTCAATTGGCATGGAAGCTTAGGAAGGATTCTAGAGTAATATCTATGGAGAGGACAAATTTTAGATATTTAACCCCTGATGATATAAATGATGTGGCCGATGGTGCAACTATTGATGTTTCTTTTATTTCCCTAGCAATAATCTTTAATAATCTTTATAATTTATTGAAGGAAAAAGGGGAAGTTATAGCTTTGATAAAACCTCAATTTGAAGCTGGTAGGGAAAAGGTTGGGAAAAAGGGTGTAATTAGAGAGCCTAAAGTCCATATTGAAGTTATAAAAAAGGTAATAGAGGAGGTAGAAAGGGAAAAGTTTTTCTTAAAGGATCTATCCTATTCACCAATTAAAGGTCCTGCAGGGAATATTGAATTTTTAGCATATTTTACAAAATATTGGCAGGAAGAATTAGGGGATAAAGAGGGGAAAATCCATAGAATAGTAGCAAGAGCCCATGAAGAATTGAATAATTAATACAAATAGTTTATAATTATGCAGGATTAGAGAGGATATTGTCGAATAAATTAATAAAGTGGTGGTGGCATAATGAAAAAGGTTGGTATTTTACCTAATATCACAAAAGACAAGGATATGAAATTAACTAAGGAAATTATTAATTGGATTGAAAAAAATAATGGCCAAGCATTATTAAATGAAATAGATGGCAAGAGGCTAGATAGATGTGATCTAGCCTATAAGAATCATGAAATGTATCAAAAGGCAGATTTTATAATTGTTTTGGGGGGAGATGGGACTCTTTTAGGTGTTTCTAGAAGAATAGGAAAGTTTAGCACACCAATTTTTGGAGTTAATCTTGGGAGGCAAGGATTTCTTACTGAAGTGGAAATAAATGGCCTATATCCAGCATTGGAAAACATTATGGCAGGAAAATACACAATAGAAAAAAGAATGATGTTGGAAGCTGTTGTTATGAATAACAATGTCCCAAGGGATACTTTTTTTGCTTTAAATGATGTGGTTATAGCTAAGGGGGCCTTTGCAAGAATTGTTCGTCTAAAGACATATGTAGATGATAAGTATTTAGATACATTTCCCGCCGATGGACTAATAGTTTCTAGTCCTACTGGTTCTACAGCCTATTCCCTATCTGCAGGTGGACCCATTGTAAATCCTCAAAATGATTTACTAATAGTAACACCAATATCACCCTATACTTTACATGCTCGCTCTATAATTGTTTCTGAAAAAGAGAAGATTCATATAGAGGTAGAGGGAGATAATAATGAAATTATTTTGACTATGGACGGACAAGAGGGATATATATTAGAAAAAGGCGATAGCATATTAGTAGGAAAGGCAGGCTTTTATGCTAATTTTATAAGGCTGAATAATAGAACCTTTTATGATGTGTTACGTAATAAATTAGCGGAAAGAAGTACCATAAATAATAATCAGGATTATCTTTAAAGGAGGATAATTAGTGAAGATCTCTAGGCACTCAATGATTATGAATATCATAGAAAACAATGAAGTTGAGACCCAAGGAGAATTGGCAGATTTACTAAAAAAGGCTGGTTTTAATGTTACCCAGGCTACTGTATCAAGGGATATAAAGGAATTAAAACTCATCAAGGTTATGACTGAAAGTGGTAAATATAAATATGGAACAATAAAGACTACTGATTCAAATATAAATGAAAGAATAGTAAAGGTTTTTAAAGAGTCGGTCACCTATATCGACTATGCTGGAAATACTATGGTAATCAAAACTTTATCAGGAACTGCTTCTGCAGCATCTGTTGCTATTGATGCCCTTGATTGGCCAGAGATTGTAGGCTGTGTTGCAGGGGACGATACTATATTTGTTTTAATTAGAAAGGCTGAACAGGCGGAGGATATCCTAAGAAGGTTTAGAAAGTTAACAAAATAGTTTCCCAATGGGGGTGTTAGTATGCTATCTGAATTAAGCATATTTAATTTTGCTTTAATTGATTCTTTAAATATTGAATTTAATAAAGGACTAAATATACTAACAGGTGAAACAGGGGCTGGCAAATCAATAATCATTGATGCCCTAGGACTTGTACTGGGACAAAGGTCAAATAGAGAAAACATAAGACAAGGTCAGGACAGAATGATTGTGGAAGCCCTCTTTAATGTTACAAAAAATAAAAACAAGGTGAATGCCTATTTACAAGAAGTGGGAATTGATATAGGGGAGGATTATACATTAATAATGACTCGAGAGGTATTATCCTCTGGCAAAAACACCTGTAGAATTAATGGTAGAATGGTTCCCCTTAGTGTAATGAAGGAATTAAGCGAATTATTAATTGATATCCATGGTCAGCATGAGCATCAATCCCTACTTCGTTGGGAAAACCATATGGCCCTATTAGATTCTTATGGGGGAGTAGAGATTGAAAATCTACTAAATAAAACTAAAGAGCTTTATAACAACTATAAACACAGTAAAAAATCCCTTGAGGAACTACTTAGGGATGAAATGGAAGTAGAAAGGGAAAAGGATATATTAAAATTTCAATTAAATGAGATAGATCAAGCTAATCTAGAAAATATATATGAGGAAGAAGAGCTAGAAAATAGAAGACAGATATTAATTCATTCGGAAAAATTATTTGAAAACTCCAATAGGGCCTATGAATTATTATATGGAGGAAATGAAGTTCAACCATCTATATATGACCAATTAAGTATTGTTCTTAATTGTGTAAATAATATTTCTGCTATAGATTCATCTATGAAAAATATAGAAGAACAAATTAATAATGCAATAATATTAATTGAAGATGCAGGTTTTGTTTTAAGGGATTATAATGAAACTATAGAATTTAATCCACGGGAATTAGATCAAATAGAGAAAAGATTAAGCACATTTAGCCATTTAAAAAGAAAATATGGTGAAACCATTAAGGATATATTGGACTACAGGGAAAACTTAAAAATTAAGTTAGACAAAATAGAAAATAAAGGGGAGGAAGAAAATAGGTTAAGGCAGGAAATAGAGGATAATTGGTATTTATATATGGCAGCAGCAAATGAATTGACAAAGTTAAGAATAAATATTGCCAAAGAATTAGAAAATAAAATTATTAGTGAATTAAATGATTTAGGTATGAAAAAAGCAAGGTTTAAAATTGATATAGAAAGCCATGAAAAACATTCTAGTATCTATGGAAAGGATAGAATAGAATTTCTAATATCAACAAATATAGGACAGGACCTTCGTCCCTTAGCTAAGATTGCTTCAGGGGGAGAAGTTGGCAGAATTATGTTGGCATTAAAGACTATTTTAGCAGATGGAGATAAAATAGACTCCCTAATTTTCGATGAAATTGATACTGGAATAAGTGGTAGAACAGCCCAGGTTGTTGCAGAAAAAATGGCTAATATTTCCAAGTCATATCAGATAATATGTATAACCCATCTTCCTCAAATTGCTTCAATGGCAGATTCCCACTATTTGATAGAAAAGGAGATAAGGGATAATCAAACATATACTATTGTAAAAGATCTTAAGGAAAAAGAAAGAATAAACGAACTGGCTAGAATGCTTGGCGGTGCAACCTTAACAGAACTTACAAAAAGCCATGCAAGGGAAATGATTGAAATGGCAGGAAAAATAAAAAAAGAACGAAAAATAGGGTAACACCTATTTTTTTTTGCAAAAATAGCTTTTATTATTTTGGTAATATTTATATTTTTTATTTAGAATAGCAAATTCACTAAAAGGCAAAATAATATTAATAGATTTAAAATAGAAATTTCAGGAGGTGATTATGGTAATTTATTATTAATTATTTAGGAGTGTGAGAATTATTGAAAAATTTAAATATAAAAAAATCAATAGGTCTTTTTTTAATAGCATTATTAGTGGCCATTAGCTTTAATGATTCCTTCCAAAGTATAGTAAACTTTCCCAAGGAATTATATATCTTACAAGGAGAGGAAAGGGTTTTTGATTTTAAAATACCTTTTCAAATAAATGCTATAACAAAGGAAAACAATTTAATTGAAGTAAATGGATTAAAACAGGACAAATATCAATTAAATTTAAGTGAACCTATAGAAGTTCTCCCTAAGGAAATAGGAGAATTGGATCTTCAGATTAAGGCCTTTGGGTTTTTGCCTATTAGGTCAATGAAGGTAAAAGTATTGCCAGACGTAAAATTATATCCCGGAGGACAATCTATAGGTGTAAAACTTAAGACTAAAGGTGTTTTAGTAGTAGGCCTATCAGAAATAATCGGGGAAGATGGCAAAAGTTATACCCCCGGACTTGATGGAAATGTCAATGTAGGAGATATATTATATAGAATCAATGGGAAAAGGGTTAATACTGCAGAAGAAGTATCTATGATTATCAATAATATAACTGATAATACAGTGGAATTAGAATTAAAAAGAAAGGATAAATGGGAAAAGGTTAATATAAAACCTGTTAAGGACAGAGAAGATGGAAAATATAAAATAGGATTATGGGTAAGGGATAATACTGCTGGTATAGGAACCTTGACATTTTTTCATGAAGAAACAAAAAAATATGGTGCATTAGGTCATGGAATTACCGATGTTACTACAGGAATTATTATGCCAGTAAATAATGGTGAGATAGTTTCAGCTAAAGTGGGGTCAGTATTACAGGGGCAAAAAGGAAAGCCAGGAGAGATAAGGGGAATATTTTATAATGAGGATAAGATAATTGGAAATATTGAAAAAAACACTTCCCATGGTTTATATGGAAAAACCTATCAAAATATTTTAAATGATAAAACAGATAAAACATTTTCCATAGGTCTACAGCAACACATAAAACTTGGCCCTGCTAAAATATTGGCTACTGTTGAGGAAGACATTATTGAAGAATTTGATATTAGGATAGAAAAGATTGTCAATCAATCAGAAAAATCTGGGAAAAGTATGGTGATAAAAGTAACCGACCCAAAACTACTTGAAAAGACAGGAGGTATAGTACAGGGAATGAGTGGTAGTCCTATAATTCAGGATAATAAAATAATAGGTGCTGTTACCCATGTATTTATAAATGACCCTACAAAGGGATATGGGATATTTATAGAATGGATGCTGGAGGAAGCTAATATTGATTTAATGGATTAATTTTGTAAAAATATAGATAATTATGAAATTATTTCATAATTAAAAGGTGATAACTTTTTATTGTCGAATATCTAAAAAAAGGGTGAATAATTCAGTAAAAAAAAGGGGGATATTTATGGAAAAAATAAGAATTGTCATAGCTGATGATAATAGAGACTTTATTAATATATTACAGGAATTCATTAATCGGCAGGATGATATGGAAGTTGTGGGAATAGCTAAAGATGGAGTGGAAGCTTTAGAGGTATTGGAAAAAACACCTGCTGATATATTAGTCCTTGATATAATAATGCCCATTTTAGATGGTTTAGGGGTATTAGAAAAGTTAAATACTGAAAATATTAAAGGAAATTTAAAAGTGATAGTTCTATCAGCAGTTGGTCAGGATATGATTACCCAAAAAGCCGTTGAATATGGTGCGGATTATTATATTGTAAAGCCCTTTGATATGGAAGTATTTGCTAAGAGAATAAGACAATTATTAAATACTGGTACCATTGAACAAAATAATAAGATCAATGAGTTTAATTTAAACCATGTTTCTAACACTACCATTAACAAAGGAATGAAAAAAAATAGGATTGAAGCTCAAATAACAAAGATTATACATGAAGTAGGAGTTCCAGCACATATTAAGGGATACATATATTTAAGGGAAGCTATAGCAATGGTTATAGATAATATAGATTTATTAAGTGCAGTGACAAAGGAATTATATCCATCTATTGCTAAGAAATACAATACAACAGCCAGTAGGGTAGAAAGGGCGATTCGTCATGCTATTGAAGTGGCTTGGGGAAGAGGTAAAATAGATACCATTAACTCCCTTTTCGGATATACCATTAATAATGAAAAAGGTAAGCCCACCAATAGTGAATTTATCGCAATGATTGCCGATAAACTCCGTTTAGGGGTATTTTCTGAATAATTATATTTATCAAAATAGCACTTACTTATTTTCTTTATTTTAGTTGAAATGTTTGTGCAAGTTCCTCTTTATATGTTAAGATATTATTAAATAAATAAGACAATATATTTTGCAAGGAGGAATTATTTTGGCTAATAAAATACCTATTGCTCTATCAAACAAACATCTTCACATAAGCCAAGAACACTTAGAAATATTATTTGGTGAAGGCTATGAATTAACAAAAATTAAAGACTTGTCCCAACCTGGACAATATGCCTGTGAAGAAAAAGTGGACATAGTTGGTCCAAAGGGTACTTTAAAAGGACTTAGAATACTAGGTCCGGTAAGACCAGAAACACAAATTGAAATATCTATATCTGATGGTTTTAAATTAGGAGTAGATGCACCAATTAGAGATTCTGGAAAACTTCAAGATACTCCAGGACTAAAGATTGTTGGTCCAAAGGGTGAAGTTAAAATAGATAAAGGAGTAATAGTAGCAGCTAGACATATTCACATGTATACAGATGACGCTACAAAATATGGGGTAGAAGATAAGGATATAGTAAGTGTGAAGGTGGGAGGACCTAGGGGTCTTATCTTTGATAATGTATTAGTAAGGGTACATCCATCCTTTGCATTAGAAATGCATGTTGATATTGAAGAGGGAAACGCAGCAGGTGTAAAAAATGGAGATTTAGTAGAATTAATTAAATAGATATTTATTCTAAAGGGATAATAATATATCTAATTTTGTTACATATTTAAATAAGGGGTAAGTTTTCTTGCCCTTATATTTTTTTAAAGTAATATAAAAATATAAGGATACTTGTCAAGGGGGAGGGGTTGAAATGGACCCGATAGCTTTTGAAAT
Source organism: Eubacteriaceae bacterium (assembly GCA_012838085.1). Lineage (GTDB taxonomy): Bacteria > Bacillota > Clostridia > Eubacteriales > Garciellaceae > DUPX01. The sequence goes on along the minus strand of DUPX01000112.1, from coordinate 9,011 downwards.
ATTAGGTTTGAAAATTAGGTGGTATGGGCTTTTACTATCTAGCAGTATATTATTGGGATTGCTATTAGCAATACATTTAGCAAAGAAAAATAATTTTGATGCAGAAAAAATCTTAGATTTGGTATTTGTTGCAATACCTTCAGCGGTAATAGGGGCAAGAATATATTATGTAATCTTTACCTGGGATTATTATTCTAATAATTTAATGGAAATATTTAAAATTTGGCGGGGAGGCCTTGCAATACATGGTGCTGTAATAGGTGGTGTTATCGCAGGATACATATATGCAAGAAGAAAGGGATTGCCTTTTTTAAAGCTGGCAGATTTTTGTGCTCCTAGTCTAATATTAGGTCAGGCTATAGGAAGGTGGGGCAATTTTTTTAACCAGGAGGCATATGGTAGAGAAACAAATTTGCCATGGGCTATTATAGTCAATGATCCTGCTAAAGGACAAATAAGTGTTCATCCCACTTTTCTATATGAATCCATATGGAATTTTACATTATTTATATTTCTTCTATGGTATGGGAAAAGGAAAAAGGTAGATGGGGAAGTATTTATACTATATGGAATAATTTATTCCTTTGGCAGGTTTTTTATTGAAGGACTAAGAACAGATAGTTTGATGTTTTTAGGATTTAGAGTGGCACAATTAATAAGCATAGGAATCATTTTTATATGTATTGTTATACTAAGATATCTAAGGAAAAAAGAAAATAATTAATCAATATATAAAACTCCTTCTTTTTATAAAAAAATTTCAAAAAAAGAAGGAGTTTTATTTTTTTTGTTTAATTAATATATAAGTGGTAGAAAGTGGGGCAAAGTGGGTAAAAGTTGCTCAAAGGGGTGTAACAATGTTTATTGGAGAATACCAGCACAATATTGATAGTAAGGGAAGAATAATAATTCCTTCAAGATTCCGGGAGGATTTAGGGGAAGGCTTTGTCTTGACTAAGGGTTTAGATCAATGTCTTTTTATATATTCTTATAATGAATGGAAGGTATTTGAAAATAAATTATCCACTTTACCATTGACTAGTAAAGATGCAAGGGCTTTTATTAGATTCTTTTTTGCTGGTGCAACGGAATGTGAATTTGATAAACAGGGGAGAATAATAATACCTGCTAATTTAAGGGAATATGCAGATATTAATAAAGAAGCTGTAATAATAGGAGTTTCCAATAGATTGGAAATATGGAGCAAAGATAAGTGGCTAGACTATAATGATGACGAAAATTTAAGCTATGATGCAATAGCAGAAAAGATGTCATTCTTAGGAATATAGTCTTAATAAGTTAGATTTGGAATTACTTTTTAGAAGGTGGCTAAATGGATTTTAATCATATCCCTATATTAAAAAATGAAATTATAGAGTATTTAAATATAGCCCCAGAGGGGATATATGCTGATGGGACTTTAGGAGGGGCAGGACATGGACAGGCCATATGTGAAAGATTAGACAGTAAGGGAATATTTATTGGCATTGACCAGGATCAAGATGCTATTGATGTAGCCCAAGAAAGGTTAAGAGATTTAAAGCCTAATATATTTATTATTAGAGATAATTTTAAAAATATAAAAGAAATAATAAATAATCTTGGGATAAAAAAGATTGATGGGATGCTATTAGATTTAGGAGTATCCTCTTATCAATTAGATGAACCAACTAGAGGTTTCTCTTATCAATATGATGGGCCACTAGATATGCGAATGGATAATAGAGGAAATATTAGTGCTAAGGATATTGTGAACAATTATTCTGAAAATAAACTAGCCCATATTATTAGAAATTATGGAGAAGAGAAGTGGGCAGCAAGAATTGCAAAATTTATAGTTGAGTATAGAAAAGGCAAAGAAATTCAAACCACCAGTGAATTGGTGGAGATTATCAAAAGAGCAATACCTGCTAAGGCACGAAGGGAAGGCCCCCATCCAGGAAAGAGGACATTTCAAGCTATTCGCATTGAGGTAAATAATGAACTAGCCATTATTGAAAAGGCCATTGAGGATATTGTGGATTGTTTAAATCCTGGTGGAAGACTATGTATTTTAACATTTCACTCATTAGAGGATAGAATTGTTAAAAAAACTTTTCAAAGGCTTTATAATCCCTGTATTTGTCCACCAGACTTTCCCCAATGTGTCTGCAATAAGGAAGCCAAGATTAAAATAATAACTAGAAAACCAATAGTACCCAAAATCGATGAGATAGAAAAAAATCCACGTTCTAGAAGTTCTAAATTAAGAGTAGCTGAAAGGATTAGTTCTAAACTAAAAAGAGGTGAATAATAATGTTATTAGCTGAACAACCTTTATATGATTATATATATGAAGAACCTATACAGAGGCCCCAAAAAACTAAGAAAAGAAAATCTAAAGTAAAAAGAATTAAGAAAATTAAAAGGGCTAAATATATTTCCTTTTTATTATTGGGATTTATAATTGGGATAGCTATTCTTATTCAATATGCTAATATTAACATTATTAATAAAGAAATAAACTCTCTAGAAAGGGAATTACAGAGATTACATATGCTAAATGATAGCGCAGAGGGAGAATTATTGGCCAGCGCAGATTTAAAGAAAATTGAAAAAATAGCTAGGGAAGAGTTGGGTATGATAGATCCTGCCCCAGAGCAAATGACCATAATTGAAATCCAAAATTCCCAGGATATAAAAATGGCCTCTGCCAATATAGATAATGATTCATCATCTAAATTATCAGAATATGTTAGTAAGGTGTTAGATTTTATTGATTAGCTTAAGGGGGGTATAACTTGTCAATTATACATTTGCGACTAAAGAGAAGATTGATAACTTCCCTATTGTTAATTGCAATTATTTTTATTATTTTAATAGGAAGATTAACTTATTTACAAATTTTCGCCTCCACCGGTTTAATGGAAAAGAAGCTAAATCAACTTATAGCTACAATTCCTATAACTGCATCTAGGGGCGATATTTATGATTCAAAGATGGAAATTTTAGCAAAGGATGCAACAAGCACAAGCATATATGCAAGACCTAGGGATATAGAAGAAGGAGAAAAGGCTGCAGAAATATTATCAGAAATCCTAGACCTAGATCAGGAGAAGACCTATGAAAAATTATCGGATATAAAGCAGAGTATTGTCCTAATACAGAGGAAGGTTGACAATGATAAAGCTATTCAAATAAGGGAAAAAAACATTAAAGGCCTTGAATTTGTAGAGGATAAGAAAAGATACTATAAAAATGGGAATTTTGCCCCCTATGTTTTAGGTTTCACTGGTGCAGATCATCAGGGATTATATGGAATAGAAAGTAAATATGATGAGATATTAAAGGGCAAGGATGGCCTTCTGACATATCAAAGAGATGCTAGAGGAAGCAAAATTGCTTCAGGGGCGGAAACAAGGGTTGCCCCAATTCCCGGGAAAAGTATACAGCTTACCATAGATTCTTCTATACAGCATTTTGCAGAACGGGCAGCAGAAAAAGCAATGTATGAAAACAATGCAAAAAGAGTAACCATATTAGTTATGGAACCTAAAACAGGAGGTTTACTGGCTATGGCAAGTAAACCTGATTATGATTTAAACAATCCTAGGATTATCTCAGATATTATGGAAGAAAAATTGAGCTATGATTTTAGTGAAAAAAAGGAATCTGGTGAAAGGATTAAAAAAAGTTTAGGAGAAAGACAGCAGGAAATGTGGAAAAATCCTGCAGTTACATTTAATTATGAACCTGGCTCTACTTTTAAGATTATTACATCTGCTGCAGGATTGGAAGAAGGTGTGGTTACTCCTAATACTCAATTTTATGATAAAGGATATACTATGGTAGGGGGGAGGATGCTAAAGTGTTGGAGATATCCAAGAAATCATGGATCTGAAACCTTTGCCGAAGCTGTCCAACAATCCTGTAACCCTGTTTTTGTAGAAGTTGCCCTTAAATTAGGTGTAGATAGGTTTTATAAATATATCGAAGGATTTGGCTTTGGCCAAAAGACAGGTATAGACTTGGATGGGGAAGAAGGTGGAATTGTTGCTTCAAAGAAGAATATTAAGGATATTTCTCTAGCCACCAGCTCCTATGGTCAAGGAGTAAGTGTAACCCCTATCCAATTAATTACTGCTGCTTCTGCTATAGCAAATGAAGGTATGCTGATGAAACCAAGAATAGTTAATTCTATTCATTCACCAGAGACAAATGAAGTTATTGAAGAATTCAAACCTGAGGAAATAAGGCAGGTCATATCAAAAGAAACTGCCCAAAGCCTTTTAAAAATCCTAGAATCTGTTGTTAGTAAAGGAACAGGTTCTAAGGCCCAAATCCCCGGTTATGCAATAGGAGGAAAAACTGGTACTGCAAATAAAGTTATAGATGGTGCATATGCCACAGGAAAATATGTAGCCTCTTTTGTAGGGATAGCCCCTATCTCAGACCCTAAAATAACAGTTTTAGTAATAATTGATGAACCAGATCCTAGTAATTCTATGGGAGGACAAATAGCTGCACCAGTAGCAGGGAAAGTAATGGAAGATGTATTAAGCTATCTTAATATACCTCCAGATTATCAGGATGAAGTAATGGCTCCGGAAAAGGTTATTGTGCCAGAAGTGAGAAATATGACCAAAAATCAAGCAGCGGAAATATTAGCCACCAATAAATTAGGCTTAGAAAGCACCAGTGTAGAAGGCACAGATATTATTATTGACCAAATCCCATTGCCTGGGGTAGAGGTAGATATAAATACTAAGATTCAATTAATTACCCAAGAAGACCCGGAAAATGATGAAGGGAAGGTTATTGTACCTAATGTTTTAGATAAGTCAATACAGGAGGCCCATAGAATATTAAAGGAAAAGGAATTAAATATTGAAATTTCCGGAAGTGGTATTTCTGTAGAACAAGAACCTGAACCAGGAAAACTTATAAATAAAGGGGCCTATGTAAAGGTAATATTTAAATCAATTGAATAAATAGCTCAATATTTAGATAGGCAACTTAATAAAAAGTTGTCTTTCTTTTTAATTCTATAGAAAAGCTCCACTTTTTCTATTATAATTAATAAATTTTGATTGCTGATTGATTTTTTTATTGGATTAATGGATAATTAAAAGGATACTTATTTCAATATGGTAAATAATAGAAGAAAGGGTATTTGTAAGGAGGAAAAGACTTGAATCTAAAAGATATAATAAAAGAATTAGATATTGAACTATACATTGGAAGCCTGGAAAAGGAAATTTCAGATATTACCTATGATTCTAGAGAAGCAATGCAAAACTCTTTATTTGTTGCAATAAGGGGATATAGTGTAGATGGTCATGATTATATAGACCTTGCAATAAAAAAAGGTGCAATAGCTGTAGTATGTGAAGTAATTCCTGAAATTAAGGTGGAGGGAGTAACATATATACAAGTAAAGGATAGCCGAATGGCCCAGGGATTTATAGCAAATAAGTTTTTTAAAGAACCATCAAAGAGATTAAGCTTAATAGGGATTACTGGAACAAATGGCAAAACCAGTGTAGTTTACATAATAAGTAGAATTCTTGAAAAATGGGGTAAAAAAACAGGTAATATTGGGACATTGGGAAATTATATTGGTGAAAACTTTACTGAGGCAAAAAATACCACACCGGAAGCTATCGATTTACAAAGGATGCTGTCACAGATGGTGGAACAAGATATAGAATATGGGGTGATGGAGGTTTCTTCCCATTCATTGTCTTTAAATAGGGTAGTGGGCAACAATTATTCTATTGGTATATTTACTAATCTTTCCCAGGACCATTTAGATTTTCACCTAACTAAGGAAAATTATTTTCAGGCAAAATCTAAGCTATTTAATTTAACTCATAAAGCTAATATAATAAATGGTGATGATCCTTATGGTATAAGATTAATTGAAAAATTAAAAAAACATAGGGATATACCTACTTATAGTTATGGTATTACCAATAAATGTGATTTTTTAGCTAAGGATATACATATTGACAATAAGGGCCTTTCTTTTTTATTAGAAGGGGAAAATATAAAGGAGAATTTTAGAATAGGAATTCCAGGTATTTTTAGTGTATATAATGCCATGGCAAGTATTATATCTTGCTATATAGAACAGGTACCAATAGATATAATAAAGGGTGCCCTAAAGGAGATTAAAGCTGTACCTGGCCGTCTGGAAGTGGTAGATACTAACACACCCTATAGTGTTATTATAGATTATGCCCATACACCAGATGGATTGGAAAATGTATTAAAAACCATAAAAACCTTTTCTAAAAATAGATTGATTTTAGTTTTTGGTTGTGGAGGGGATAGAGATAAGACAAAAAGGCCAATTATGGGTGAAATAGGAGCAAGATACTCGGATTTTGTAATTGTTACATCTGATAATCCTAGAAGTGAAGACCCCCATTCCATCATAGAAGACATTTTACCAGGTGTTGAGGGTGGAAATTGTCCTTATAAAATTATTGAGAATAGAAGGGAAGCAATTAGGGAAGCTCTTTCAATGGGTAAAAAAGATGATATTATATTGATAGCAGGTAAGGGACATGAAACCTATCAAATATTAAAGGATAAAACTATTCCCTTTAATGAAAAGGAAATTATAAAGGAAATATTAGAAGAGGATGAAAAAAATGGAAAGTATGACACTGGAAGAAGTAAGAAATGCAGTAAAGGGTAAAATTTTGGATAATAATAATATCCTTACTATTAAAGGCATATCTACAGATAGCAGGACAATTTCTAAAGGGGAATTATATATCCCAATAAAAGGGGAAAGATTTGATGGTCATGATTTTATAGATGATGCAATAAAAAATGGAGCTATAGCTTATTTAACAGAAAGGCAAGAAGATAGTAGTAAAAAGAGCATCCCAATATTAGTAGAAAATACTTTAAAGGCTTTTCATGACCTTGCATTTTATTATCGTAGGAAATTTGATATTCCTCTTATAGGTATTACTGGCAGTAGTGGAAAAACTACCACAAAGGATATATTGGCCTCTGTATTAGAACAAAAATACAATGTACTTAAAACTCAGGGCAATTTTAACAATGAAATAGGATTACCATTAACCTTGTTTCAATTGGAAAGACATCATGATATAGGAATAATTGAAATGGGGATGAATAATTTAGGAGAGATAAAGAAATTAGTTAATATGGTCTTACCAGATGTGGCAATTATCACTAATATTGGATGGACTCATATTGAAAATCTAGGTTCTAAGGAGAATATATTTAAAGCAAAGTCAGAGATTTTGGAAACCCTTAACAATAATCAATTGGCATTATTAAATGGTGATGATGAATATCTATCTAGGATAAAAGATGATAAATTCCCAGTAGCTTTTGTGGGTGTATATAAAGAAGAATTGGATTTAAAAGTAGAAGATTTTACCCTGGAAGGGGATAGTATAAAGTTTGTAACTGGGAAAGGCCATAAGGGCCTTGAGGAGTATAGATTAAATCTACCGGGAATTCATAATATATATAATTCATTATTTGCTATATATTTAGGAAAGTTTTATGGACTATGCCATAGGGAAATCCAATTAGGATTAGATAAATTTAAACCCAGTGAAATGAGAATGGATATATTTGAAAATAATAAATTTAAAATAATCAATGATAGCTATAATGCAAATCCTGACTCTATGAAGGCGGCATTGAAGGTCTTAAAAGAAAGTGCTGGTAACCATAGAAAGGTGGCAATATTAGGAGATATGTTGGAATTGGGCAAGTGGTCAGAAAAGGCCCACTATGATATAGGCAAAACCCTTGGGCAATTAAAAATAGATGCCTTAATAGCCATAGGCAAATATGGAAAGTTCTATTTAGCTGGTGCTATAGAAAATGGCCTATCTAAGAATAATGGGAAATTATTTTCATCTAATACTGAAGCTAATGAATATTTAAAAAGATTTCTAGAGGATGGAGATACAATACTTATTAAAGGTTCAAGGGGTTTAAAAATGGAAGAAATTGCAGCTTATCTAAAGGAGAGATTTTAATATGAAACAATTAATATATGCTACTATTCTATCCTTTATTATTTCTATTATTATTGGTCCAATAATCCTACCCATTCTTCGTAAATTAAAATTTGGTCAAAGTATTAGAGAAGATGGTCCCAAAAGCCATATTAAAAAATCTGGCACACCTACTATGGGTGGAATAATTATAATGATTGCTGTATTTATTTCCAGCATGTTTTTTGCAGGGGAAAGTGGAGATTTAATATTGGCAATGATAGTTTCCTTAGGATTTGGAATAATAGGATTTATTGATGACTTCATAATTATAGTACTAAAAAGGAATTTAGGGTTAAGGGCATACCAAAAATTAATAGGTCAATTTATTATTGCAGCCATTGTAGCTGTGTATGCAGCTAAGCATCCTTATATTGGGACCTCCCTTCTAATTCCATTTACTTCAGAATATCTTAACTTAGGAGTATTTTATATCCCCTTAACAATATTCGTAGTGGTGGGAGTTGCTAATAGTGTTAACTTAACTGATGGATTAGACGGTTTAGCAGCAGGGGTTACCCTTATAGTCACTTCATTTTTTGCTTTAGCTAGTTTAGGGTTAGGTTATACTGGTTTGACAATCTTTTCTGGTACAATTACCGGTGCATGTTTAGGGTTTTTGCGATTTAATTTTTTCCCTGCCCAGGTATTTATGGGAGATACTGGCTCACTAGCCCTTGGTGGGGCGGTAGCTGCACTGGCTGTTCTAACTAGGATGCAATTATTTTTACCATTGGTGGGGGGAATATATATGGTGGAAACACTATCTGTAATTATTCAGGTGGCGAGTTTCAAATTGACAGGTAAAAGGGTTTTTAAAATGAGTCCCCTCCATCACCATTTTGAATTAAAGGGTATTCACGAAACTAAAGTTGTTTATGGATTTTGGGTTGTAGGCTTAATCCTCGCATTAATAAGTATGCTAGCCATATCAATTTATTAGTGGAAGCAGGGTGAAAAATGGATATTTATAAT
>DUPX01000111.1 GCA_012838085.1 Eubacteriaceae bacterium | reverse complement strand
TTGCTATACTAGACTATAAACCAATAAAATGTTATAATTTTTTATGAAAGACATATAGATTTTTAAAGAAAAGAGTGTTAAAATCTTTAAATGTTAATTAGATGGAGGGGAAACCCATGTTAGATAAATTAAATTTTTTAGGGGAAAGGTATCTCGAGCTAAACCATAAGATTAGCGATCCTGAGATTATTGCAGACCAGGATCAATGGAAAAAGCTTGTTAAAGAACATTCCCACTTAGAGCCTATTGTAAATAAATATAGAGAATATAAAACAATAATTACAGAAATAGATGAGGCTAAAGAATTATTGCAGGACAAATTAGAAAAAGACTTTAAAGAAATGGTAGAAGCCGAATTAGCAGAATTGGAGGAAAAAAAGGTAGAGATAGAAGAAGAATTAAAGATACTATTGATACCTAAGGATCCTAATGATGAGAAAAATGTTATCATTGAAATTCGTGGCGGAGCAGGGGGAGATGAAGCTGCCCTATTTGCTGGGGATTTATTTAGAATGTACTCCCGTTATGCTGAAAGACAGGGCTGGAAAACTGATATCTTAAGCTCTAATATTCTGGACACAGGGGGAATAAAGGAAATAGTATTTCTTATTGAGGGTAGAGGGGCCTACAGCCGACTGAAATATGAGAGTGGGGTTCATCGGGTCCAGCGAATACCTGTTACCGAATCATCAGGAAGAATTCACACCTCTACTGCCACTGTAGCAGTTTTACCAGAAGCAGAGGATGTGGACATTGAGATACACCCAAATGATATCAGAGTAGATGTTTATAGATCTTCTGGAAATGGTGGTCAAAGTGTTAATACCACAGATTCAGCTGTAAGAATAACCCATTTAGAATCGGGAATTGTTGTATCCTGTCAGGATGAAAAGTCTCAATTAAAGAATAAAGAAAAGGCAATGAAGATTTTAAAGGCAAGACTTTTAGAAATGAAAGAGCAGGAACAAAATGAAGAAATAGCTGAAAATCGTAAGAGTCAGGTAGGTACTGGGGATAGAAGTGAAAGAATTAGAACCTATAACTTTCCCCAGGGTAGAATTACTGACCATAGGATAGGTTTAACAGTATTTAAATTGGAAAACTTTCTAGATGGGGAAATAGATGAAATGTTGGATGCTTTAATAACTACTGATCAGGCGGAAAAGCTAAAAAACCAGGGATAAAAGCAACCAATACTAGTATAAAACCTCTTAATGATTGCATATTAATAATATAGATAATACAAAAGATGTCCATAGGGGCATCTTTTTGCTTATAAGGGGGATGCAACCATATGGGATCTATACTGCTAATAACTATTATAGGATTATTGTCGGGGATTATTGGGACCGGGCTAGGAGGACTCACTACTTACATATTTAGAAAGCCTACTCAAAAATTTCTCTCAACCATTTTAGGGATGTCAGGGGGCCTAATGATTTCCATAGTATGTTTTGACCTATTGCCAGAGGCTTTTATTATGGTTGGACTTCCTTTAGGGATTTTTGGTATAATCTTGGGAGTACTTTTAATCTCCCTAATAGATGAAATTATTATAAAAATAGGGAAAGATAAAAAAGAAAGAGATAGTTTTATTAAAACTGGGATATTAATAGGGATAGGGATATTGATACATAACTTTCCAGAAGGACTAGCTATTGGTTCAGGATATATGGCAACAGCTAATTTAGGTTTAAGTCTTGCTATAATAATAGGTATTCATAATATACCAGAAGGAATAGCTATGGCAACTCCTCTAACTATTGGAGGGATAAGCAAGGCAAGGACACTGGGGTATACAATTATTGCAGGGGTACCCATGGGAGTAGGAGCCTTTATTGGGGCAATATTAGGAGAGATTTCTCCATTATTTATAGGCTGGTGTTTAGGATTTGCTGGTGGTGCAATGCTATTTATAACTTGTCAAGAAATAATTCCAAAGTCTAGAGAAATGTGGAAGGGAAGGATATCCGCCATAGGAATTATTCTAGGGATGATATTGGGTATCCTGCTTTCATCAATGATATAATTAATAAGGGATAAGGAATAAGGGATAAGGGATAAGGGATAAGGGATAAAAAATAGTGGCTAGTGATTAGTGATCAGTGTTTAGAAAACCGTGGATGCTTCGACTTCGCTCAGCATGACAATCAAGGGAGTATGAATGGGCATGAAACAGTGTTGTCATCCTGAGAACGACAGTATGAGTATACCTCCGAAGGATCTTAACCATAGATGCTTGGCAAGTATGCTTTAGGGTGGGACTCAGCATGACGATCAAGGGATAAGGAATAAGGGAGGTCAGAGGTGAGAAGTCAGAAATTGGTAGGGGCGACCAGTGGTCGCCAGGAAAGTAAAGATCGATGCCCCTATCTGTCCGTTGAGGTCATCGGGACAGCAAAGCTATCCCCTACCGAACCATTGCTCAACCATCGTTCAACTATCGTTTCACAATATAAATCAACAAAAGGATTTGATCAAATGATAAATACCAAAATTTTAAAAATTATAGGGAATAAAGAAGAAGATGAAAAAAATATTGAAAGGGCGGCCCAGGAGCTTAGACAGGGAGGCTTAGTGGCCTTTCCCACTGAGACAGTCTATGGTTTAGGGGGAAATGGTCTTGATCCTTTAGTAGTGGACAAGATATATAAGGCAAAGGGGAGACCCTCTGATAATCCTATGATTTTACATATTAGTGATATAAAGGATTTAGCACCCTTAGTTTTAAATATTCCACCGATAGCTGAAAAATTGATTAATAAATTTTGGCCCGGCCCTTTAACCCTTATTTTTAAAAAATCTTCAATAGTACCGGAACGGGTAACAGGGGGATTGGACACTGTAGCTATTAGAATGCCCGCCCACATTATAGCCAACAAACTAATTAAAAAAGCAGGCTTGCCAATAGCTGCCCCTAGTGCTAACATTTCAGGAAAACCTAGTCCCACCAAAGGGGAACATGTAATAAAAGATATGATGGGAAGGGTAGAGATTATTTTAGAGGATAAACAATCAAATATAGGACTAGAATCCACAGTATTAGATATCACTCCGCCCACTCCGATAATATTACGGCCGGGGGCCATAACCTATAGGGACTTAAAAGAAATCCTAGGGAAGGTAGATATAGATCGATCTATAATGGAGGGTAAAAGTCAAAATTTAGCACCTAAGTCACCGGGTATGAAATACACCCACTATGCACCTAATGCACCAATGACAATAGTCCAAGGCACCAGATGGAAGGTCATTGAAAAGATTAATGAAATGGCAGCAGAATATATAGCCCAAGGAAGACATGTTGGAATATTAGTAACCCAGGAGAATATAGAATACTATACTAGAGGCACAATAATGTGTGCAGGAAGCAGGGACAAGCCTGATACAATTGCGATAAACTTATTTGATCTATTAAGACAATTTGATGAAGAAAATGTGGATATAATATTTGCAGAGGGAATAGAAGGAGAAGGAATAGAAATGGCAATAAAAAATCGGATGAATAAGGCAGCAGGCCATAGAATCATTTGTGTGTGAGGTGTTTATTATGAAAACAATACTTTTTGTATGTACAGGAAATACCTGCCGCAGCCCTATGGCAGCAGGGATATTAAAGGATTTAATAGAAAAGTCTCCCCCAGGAGACAATAGCATTGAAGTAAAATCTGCAGGCCTTATGGTGTTTGAAAAAGGTCCTGCCCACCCTAATGCAATAAAGGTTACCAAGGATAAAGGAATAGATATCTCTGACCATACCAGCCAACAATTAACTCTGGAATTAATGGAAAGGGCAGACTTGATCTTAACCATGACCCAGTCTCATAGGGATCAAATAATAATTGTAGAACCAAAGTATAAAGATAAGGTATATACTCTTTTAGAATTCATACAAGAAGAAGGGGAGACAGAAAATGTAGATATTGCTGATCCCTTCGGCTTATCCAAGGAGGAATATGAAAAAACAGCTCAACAATTAACATGGGCAATAGAAAAAGCTTTACCAAAAATAATTAAGAAAATATTATAAAAAATGAAGGTATTTTGATTTAAATGAAGAATATATATAAGATTTTGACTATAATTAGGAGGGATTAGTTTATGAAAATTGTCATAGGCAGTGATCATGGTGGTTATCTTTTGAAAGAACATATAAAAAAGTATTTGGAAGAAAACAACTATGATATAGAGGATTATGGTACCCATTCCTTAGAATCCGTTGACTATCCTGAATTTGGACAAAGGGTTGCAGAGGCGGTAGCCCAAGGCAAATATAAAAAAGGGATATTGGTCTGCGGAACAGGTTTGGGTATTTCTATAGCGGCAAATAAAGTAAAGGGCATTAGAGCAGTGGTGGTAAGTGAAAGTTTTTCAGCAAAGATGTCCCGTCTCCATAACGATGCAAATATTCTTGCCTTAGGAGGAAGAGTGGTAGGACCAGATTTAGCTGTAGAGATTGTAGATGTATGGTTAAACACTCCCTTTGAGGGTGGAAGACATGCAAAGAGGCTAGAAAAGATTAGAGAAATTGAAAACAAATACTAAGGATAAATTATATGGGGAGGTTTTAAAAATGGGAAAGGTAATGATTTTTGATCATCCGCTAATCCAACATAAAATTGGAATCATAAGAAATAAAGACACAGGGTCAAAGGAATTTAGAGAATTGGTAGAAGAGATCTCAATGCTTATGTGTTATGAAGTTACCAGAGAACTTCCATTAGAGGAATTTGAGATAGAAACCCCATTAGGACCCTCAAAGGTGAAGGCAATTTGCGGAAAGAAGTTAGGCATAATACCTATTCTTAGAGCAGGTTTGGGGATGGTAGATGGAATGTTAAAGCTAGTACCAACTGCCAGAGTAGGGCATATTGGTCTTTATAGAGACCCGGAGACATTAGAACCTGTAGAATATTATTGTAAACTTCCCAGTGATATTGTAGATAGGGAACTAATAATTTTAGACCCAATGCTTGCTACAGGGGGATCTATGATAGCAGGTATTCAATTTTTAAAGGATAGGGGAGCAAATAATATAAAGGTTATGTGCCTATTAGCGGCAAAAACAGGCATAGAAAAGGTTAATAAAGCCCATCCCGATGTGGATATATATGCAGCAGCTGTAGATGAGAAGCTAAATGACCATGGATATATAGTACCTGGATTGGGAGATGCAGGGGACAGACTATACGGTACAAAATAAAAGTTAATATTATTCCCTTCTTGGAAAAGAGGGGAATAAATTTTCTCAAGATTAATATTAGTCTTTTTTATAAAAGAATGATTTTTTTACGAGGAGGTAAGAAAGTGCGTAAAGACTGGGATAAATATTTTATGGATATAGCATTTAAAGTAAAGGAAAGGAGTACCTGCCCACGACTTCATGTGGGGGCGCTATTAGTAAAAAATAAAAGAATAAAAGGAACAGGCTACAATGGAAGCCCTTCCGGAATGCCCCATTGTGAAGATGAAGGGTGCTACCTATTAGATGGCCACTGCAAAAGAACCATTCATGCTGAAGTAAACTGCCTTTTAGAAACCTCACCGGAAGAAAGGGAAGGGGCTACCCTCTATGTAACCCATCAGCCCTGTCAAGATTGTCAAAAATTAATAATTACCTCCGGTATAAAAAGGGTGGTATATGCAGAGAGCTATGCACCAGAAATAGATTGGTTTGCCATGGCAGGGAATATTGAAGTAGAAAAGTTTGATGTAGCGGAAATGTAAAATTCTTTACTACATTCATAATGACAATGTAGTGTCTATTCTGAAGCCGATAGAAAGTAGGGGCGACCACTGGTCGCCCGTAATGAGGTGAAATTATGCCCAATAATAAAAAGGGTTTTTCAATCATAAAGGGTTTTTCTATTTTAACAAAAATAAGTTTTGGAATGATAACACCTATCTTAGTTGGGGTGATTTTTGGAAAATTTTTGGATAATAGGTTTTCTAAAAATAATTTATTTCTTATAATATTTACTATAATAGGTGGAATATTGGCCTTCCAATACCTAATAATTCAGTCTGCAAAGATATCAAAGAATGATAGAAGATAATCCTACCTCATTTCCAACCTCCAAAAAATCTTATTACTTATTATTAAACATAAAACACTAAGAATAAGATTTAAAAATGATATGGTATAAAACCCTAATGGGATACTTTTAGTAATTGTTCCTACCCAGAGAGCTGCAATAGCAGGTGGGGCAAGTAAAAGCAAGAAGCTAAATATCCTAATTATAGGGAAAAATGCCTTTAAATCGAAGTTACTAGGTATAAATTGGTGAATTATTACAGTACTAAAAAGATTTAGAATAGTCATAGTTATGGGAAAAACCAACCCTGCTAATAAAGAAAAGGCAGGAACTTTAAAAATAATGCCAATGGGTAATAATGCTGTGATGATATAAATACAAGTCTTTAAGATAGAAACAATATTTATGGCAAGTATCTTCTTCCAAGGTTGTCCAGGCAATACAAAGATATGCTTCATCTTTAACTCATAATCCATAGATATATGAAAAGACATCAAAAAAGCAAAATAGGCAATTCCCCCAGAAATAGAGTAAA
Source organism: Eubacteriaceae bacterium (assembly GCA_012838085.1). GTDB lineage: Bacteria > Bacillota > Clostridia > Eubacteriales > Garciellaceae > DUPX01. Next base: position 11,814 of record DUPX01000111.1, on the reverse strand, counting down.
AAAAGAAAGTGGATTTTCCAGGTAAAAATATTCCACCGGCTATAGACAATATTAAGACAGCTAAAGTTTTCTTATGAAAAACCAATGAGCCATTAATTCTTTTATCCGCTACTAATCCCATCCATAAAAAGGCCCAAGGACCATTACCCACACTCCTTACATGAACCTGGCGTGTTTTTTGTCTTAAATTTCTACTATTAGAGTATGATATTTTTCTACCTTCTTTTGCTTTTTTCCTCAATTCTGCCCTAAGTTCGGTAATAGATAATACATCCTCATAATAATCTTCAGCTAAATATATAGCAAAAAAGGAAGTAAGAGCTATTGCAAGCAATTGTAATACTAAAAATATGGGATTAAAAGAACCCTCCCCTAAAATACTCATTTGAATTAACTCCCCACTCCAACCCACTATAGGAATGTAGGAGAAGTATGGCATATTAAAGGCCCAAAACAATCCTGCTATTATGTCCTGATGTATATATACACCATAGCCTATAAGCCCTAAAATAAAAACAACTACAGCATATAAAAAATAATGCAGCCACTCTTTAAGGCCAAAACGACTAGAAAGTATAAAAGTCAAATAAGAAAATGGTATAGTAAATATAGATAATGTAATAACACCTGTTAATCCATATACAATCCCTATAGGGCTTAAAGGGCCAAAGATGTTTCCTAATAATGGAATAAAAAAAAGTATAAAGAAACTGGAGATAATTGAAAATAAAGAGGATTTAATCATAGAGTAAGCCAAGATAACCTTAGGACTTATAGGGGAAGGAAATAGAAAGTTTACATCCCCCATAGAAAATAATGCGCTAAATTGCTTAGTTCCAGAATGAAGGGTATAAGCAAATAATACAAAAACCAATAATTTAACACCAATAGAAAATATATCTCTTTTTAATCCTATATTTTCCAATCCGGGAATTTCATCACTGGAACCACTAAAGGCTGCATAGAGAATAAATACCATCCAACCAATATATAAGATATATATTAAAAGCTTCCAAGGTTTACTTTTAATCTCAAATAAATAATTTTTAAACTTTTTCAAGTCATTAAGGAATAAAAATCCTAAGGTAGTCACTACTTAGTCACCTCCAAAAACACATCCTCCAGACTAGTAAACCTTTCACTTTCTAATCTTGACTTAAGATCATCTAAAGTCCCTTTAGCAATAAGCTTACCATTTTTTAATACCAACAGCCTATCGCATAAATCTTCAATAGAATCTAATAGATGAGAACTAATCAAAATACTCTTTCCATTATCCTTTAATTTACGAAAGATATTTTTAAGTTCCCGAATAGCCTTAGGATCTAGCCCTATAAAAGGTTCATCAAAGATCAATAATTCAGGATTATGGAGCAACCCAGAACAAATAGATACCTTCTGCTTCATCCCTTTAGAAAGATTCTTTCCCAATTCATTTGCCTTATCCTTTAATTCAAATAATTCCAATAGATTATTTGCCTTATCCTGCCAGTTATTTAAGCTATAAGCATAGGCACTAAATTGCATATGCTCCATAACAGTAAGCATATCATATAAATCAGGGGTTTCAGCAATGTATGTAAAGAGAACTTTTGCTTTTATATCCTTATGATCATACTCTCCAATGGTAATATTTCCTCCATTAGGTCGAACTAATCCAGTAATAGCCTTAAGAGCAGTACTTTTACCCGCACCATTAGGCCCTAATAAACCTACAATCTCCCCAGATTTTATATGAAAACTTACCTCAGACAAAGCCTTTAATTTTCCATAATTTTTAGAAAGATTCTCCACAACTAACATAAAAATCCTCCTTTGCATATTATCTCCCTGCCCCATATCCCATACCCAAAAGGAATACTCCATAGTATATCCCTTATCCCAAATTTAAAATAATAAAAAATTCAAAAACTAGTATTTTAATTTAATTTTACCAAACTTATTATGGAATAGATAGTTTAATAAAGTTTAATAATAAATATAAGTAGTAATTAAAAATAAAATAAAAAAAATAGGTATAAATCAACACCTTCCTGGAAATAATTTTAAAGACTAGGGAGGTTTGAGAATAGAGCTGAATTGTTTTATCCCCCTTTTACTAATTCGCCTCTATATCTACTTCCCTTTTCTTATTTGGAAAATTAGGAGGTAGGATAATGAAAAAAGGTTGGAGAAAAATACTTGGGGCATTTGGAATTATTATAGTCTTATTTATGAGTATTGCTATTTTAATGGATTTACATGTTCCTGCAAAATTACCAGAAAAAAATGAGGGAGAAAATGTTCAGAAATATACCTATAAAAAGGGAATAGGGGAAGACCATTTAGTACTATTAACAGCATTAGCAGCAAGTAAGGGCAGTTTAGAATATACAAATATCACAATATGGGGTCAATCAATTGGAGAAAATTATTCCCTAGATGATATGGAGGATATAGTATTAGATTGTGCCCGTCTTTTAGGACTGGAGGAAGGGTCAATAATAGAAAACTTTCAAGAGGAATACTATAATCAGGTAAAGCTTATAAACCAAGATAATGAGGATATAACAGTAACTATAGTAATGGATGACTTTAAAAGTAATAATTTCCAAAAAGAAAGCTATTTATTGGTGGACTTATTTCTGTTAAAGGATTATAAAAATATTTCAGAATTAGAAAACATTATTTTAGACTATTTTGTGGCTACAGGCTTTAGTTTTGAATATGATATTACAGTAGGCGGGAGCTTTTCAAATAAAATGAATACTGTTATAATGAAAGATGTGATAAATAAAACATTTAATTCCATAGGAGGAGAAATACAGGAAGGAATGGAAGTATTTGAAGAAGGTGATTTATTAAGCTACACTGGTTACAGTCCAAAATTAGCAGATGCTATACAATTAGCTGGTGAAAGGGTAAACTTAAATATAGCTATGAAGAGCAGTGATGACCTTAATAAGGCCTTTATATGGATTGGAACACCATTAATAGCTACTGATTATTAAAAAAGAAATGGGGGTGCCAGTTTGGGGAAAATAATAGTAGAAAAAAGTCCCCCCCTTAGAGGTAGAGTTAGAGTAAGTGGTGCTAAAAACTCAGTTCTACCGATTCTTGCAGCAACATTGTTATCAAGGGATAAATGTATACTAGAAGATATACCTGATTTAATGGATGTAGATGTACTCTGTGAACTATTGACAACATTAGGTGCAGATGTAAAAAAGGCTAAACCCAGTGAGGTAGAAATCTATAGTAAAAATATTGATAATAATGAGGTACCCTATAGCCTAACTGGAAAAATGCGGGCATCATTTTTAGTTATGGGTCCATTATTAGCAAGAGTGGGAAGCATTAGAATATCATTACCTGGAGGATGTGCCATCGGTTCCCGGCCAATTGATTTACACCTTAAGGGATTTGAAGCTTTAGGGGCAAAGATAAATATAGGTAGCGGGTTTATCCAAGCTAAAGCAGAAAGACTAAAGGGAACGACGATATATCTTGACTTTCCCAGTGTGGGTGCCACAGAGAATATCATGATGGCAGCTACTTTAGCAGAAGGACAGACAATTATAGAAAATGCGGCAGAGGAACCTGAAATTGTAGATTTAGCAAATTTTCTAAATAAAATTGGCGGTAAAGTGATTGGAGCAGGCACAGATACCATTAGAATAGACGGTGTAAAAAAGCTTAGGGGAGGAAGACATAGGGTAATACCCGACAGGATAGAAGCAGGAACCTTTATGGTAGGGGCAGCAATGTCCAAGGGAGATATCATAATAGAAAATGTGGTAAATTTTCACCTTCATCCCTTAGTAGCAAAATTAAGGGAAGCAGGGGTCCATATCGAAGAAGTAGAGGATGAAGTCATTAGGGTAGTGGGACCAGATGAAATAAAGAAAATAGATATAAAGACAATGCCCTACCCGGGATTTCCAACAGATATGCAGGCCCAAATGATGGCAATGCTTTCTCTAGCAAAAGGTACTAGTATGATAGTAGAAACGGTATTTGAAAATCGATTTATGCATGTGGATGAATTAAGAAAAATGGGTGCCAATATCCGAATAGATAGAAGAACAGCTATAATAGAAGGAAAGAATTTTTTATCAGGGGCCCGGGTCAATGCAACAGATCTTAGGGCGGGGGCAGCATTAGTACTAGCAGGGATAGTGGCAGAAGGAAAAACAATAATAGACAATATCTACCACATAGACAGAGGCTATGACCATATCGAAGATAAGCTAAAGCAACTAGGCGCAATCATATATAGAAAATAAAAATCAGGGGCCAAAAGGTCCCTTTTTATTACAAAAAAATATATAGAGGTATTACCATTTTTTTTGCTCCATAGCTTATATCTCAAATTCCGTACCCTATATCCCATATCCCATAATTTCCTTTTTCCTGTCGCAATTTCCCGGGAAATGTAAAAAAAATTTAAAAAGTATATTTTATATTTTGAGGGAATATGTATTATAATAAAAGTAATTCAAGGTTTAATAAATCAAACTATAGGACAATCATTACATAAGGGGGAAGAATGTGAAGCTAATAGGCTATGTTGTTTTAATTATAATAATTATAGTAATTATAATTCCTTTTTTTATTATACGAGGATGCAATATGACCCCAGAGGGAGAAAAGATGTTAGATTTACCCCCGGGAGAGGATATCCAAATAAGGGTATTAAACCATAAAGATAATACAGAGATGAAATTAAGTCTTGAAGAATATATTGTAGGAGTAGTGGCGGCAGAAATGCCAGCGACCTTTGAAGTAGAAGCTCTTAAGGCACAGGCAATAGCAGCTCGGACCTATACAATTAGAAGGATGACGGAATTTGGAGCCCAACCCAGTGAAGCTCACCCAGAATATGATGTATGTACTGATTATAGACATTGTCAAGCTTGGATAAATAAAGAAGATAGATTTAAGGCATGGGAAGAGGATAAAAACCTTGGATTATTAGACCATGTAAAACTTTGGAATAAGCTGATACAGGCAATAACCTCCACAAAGGGCCAAATAATAACCTATGATGGAGAACCTATTGATCCACTATTTCACTCTACCAGTGGAGGAAAAACAGAAAACTCTGAGGATTACTTTGTAGCAAAGGTACCTTATTTAAGAAGTGTAGATAGCCCATACGAAGAAAAGTCCCCCTTTATGAAATCCAGTGAAAAGGTGCCTGTAGAAGAATTTATACAGATATTAACGAAAAAACAGACGGATTTGAAAGTGGATAAGAAAAACATAGAAAATGAAATAAACATAATAAAAAGAACAGAGGGGGGAAAGGTAGGAGAAATCAAAATAGGTAATAAGATATTTTCCGGCCGGGAAATCAGGGAAGCCTTTCAATTGAGGTCCTCTGGCTTTACTATAGATATAAAAGATGAGGAGATATATTTTTCGGTAATAGGATATGGCCATGGTGTAGGAATGAGCCAATTTGGTGCAGATGGAATGGCAAAGGAAGGAAAAATCTATACAGAAATATTAAAACACTATTATCAAGGAGTAGAGATAGTCGAAATAAAACCTTAAAATCTTATACAGATTTTAAGGTTTTGCTTAATTACTTATCATAAAGTTAACGGACAACCACAGGCTACCCCTATTTTCAGGATGAACTCGTTATATCCCCTATCCCATACTCCAAAAAAATACCCTACAGCCTATCCCTCACTTTCCAACTCCTTAATATAATTCTTAGGATCTACAGGTTTATCCCCTTCCCATATTTCAAAATGGACATGAGGCTCATCATTTATTTCAAACATAGCTGTGTTCCCGACCTTTCCAAGAACATCTCCCTGTTTAACCTGTTGATTTTTAGTTACTTCCACATCCTTATCTAAATTGCCATATTTGGTTATTACTTCATTACCATGGTCAATGATAACCAGCATCCCCACCCTTGGATCCTGGATAATTTCCACCACCTTACCATCCATGGAGGCTCTTACTTTTGCCCCTTTTTCTGCACCAATATCAATGCCCTGATGGTCAGATCTATATTCATTTAAGGTGTTAGAAAAAACAGGAATACTTTGAAAACTAAAATCCATAGTAATTAAAGTGGATTCTACCGGATTTTTCATTTTATTTAGAATATCCTTAGCAGACCCATTATTAATTTTTGTAGAAATTACCGCTTTCCCATTCTCAGGTATTATATCTACAGGGCTAGCTTTTTCAACATCACCCTTCTTTATATTTTCTTTTTCCCCTTCTTTAGGTTCTTCATTAGGGACTTCCTTATTCTCATCACTATTTTCTTCTAAAGATTGTTGTTCTTCATTAGGGGAGGGTTCAATATTTTCTGGTTGAAAATATTCATGGTCATCATAGCGGTCAGCAATTTCATCATTACCCTCTCCCCTACTAAAATAATCCATATTGTTTCTCATAACATAAACAGCAGTAGTTGCAATAATCGCAATACATAAGAACACTACTACATAAAAACCTTCTTTATTAAAAAATCTAACTAAATTTTCCTTACTGAGTTTTTTAGAAAATAATCTCTTCCTCATATAAAACACCTCCATTGGTATTATGTCCAAAATAAACCATATTTTATACAAAAAACCTTTCAATTAACAAATAAAACTAGCAATTGTTCTTATCCCCTGCTCCCTATCCCATACCCCATACCCTATAGAAATACCCTATAGCATATCCCATATCCCATACCCCATACCCAAAAGGAATACCTTCTCTATCCCAATATAACTAACATATTACCCCCTTCAATTGCATAATAATTAAAAAAAGGCTTTCAATGAAGGAGGTTCCTCGATGAAGGGATATATAGAAGAAAGAGCAGTAGAAATTGCCCACTATATTATAGAAACTAATGCTACAGTGCGAGAAACTGCAAAAATATTTGGAGTAAGTAAGTCAACAGTGCATAAGGATGTTACCGAGAGGCTTCCAAAGATAAATCCCCAGATTGCTAAGGATGTAAAAAGGGTATTAGAAAAAAACAAGGCAGAAAGGCATTTACGAGGCGGCCTGGCCACAAAAATGAAATATAAAGGTAGAGAGTCCATTATATAATTAAGAAAAATCAGTAGGGGTGGGTAAGTTCCGTCTACTGATTTTTATTTTAAATTTGCAATAACCTTCTTTTTCAACAAATTACCTAAAAGGTATTTTAAATAGTATCTAAAAATGATAGAATAATACTTGTAAACTTTATACAATTATTAGAAACTAAAGATATGTATTTATTTTTAGATATTTATACATTGAAAGTAAAAAAATAGAAAAAGGGGTTGTTTGGTCACAATGTTTAGTCTTAAAACAGATATTGGAATTGATTTAGGGACAGCCAGTGTATTAGTCTACATAAAAAATAAGGGAGTAGTATTACAAGAGCCTTCTGTGGTAGCTATTGATACCAATACAAATAAAATTTTGGCAGTGGGGGAAGAGGCCCGTAGAATGCTAGGTAGGACACCTGGAAATATTGTGGCTATAAGACCCTTGAGAGATGGAGTTATATCAGATTTTAGTATTACTCAAAGAATGTTAAAGTATTTTATTAGGACAACTTGTGGCAGGAAAATTTTTCGACCTAGGGTTATGGTGGGAGTACCCAGTGGAGTGACAGAAGTAGAAAAACGGGCAGTGGAAGAGGCAGTATTACAGGCAGGGGCGAGCAAACCCTTTATTATAGAAGAACCTGTGGCAGCGGCAATAGGTGCAGATATGGATATAACCCAACCCTCAGGTAATATGGTGGTGGATATAGGGGGAGGGACCACTGATATTGCTGTCCTATCCTTAGGAGGAATAGTAGTAAATTCCTCAATAAAATTTGCCGGAGATAAATTTGATGAGGCCATCATAAGACATATGAGAAAAGCCCATAATCTACTAATAGGAGATAGAACAGCAGAAGACCTTAAAATCAATATTGGGACAGCATATCCTAGGGAAGAAGAAGTATTTATGGATATAAGGGGTAGAGATTTAGTATCAGGATTGCCTAAGACCATTTCAATAGGCTCAGAAGAAATGAGAGAGGCTTTAGCCGAAACGATTATAACAATAATAGATGGAGTAAGGGCAATATTAGAAAAAACTCCACCAGAATTAGCAGCGGATATAAGTGATAAAGGGATATTTATGACCGGTGGAGGGGCATTACTATACGGTTTAGACAAATTGATGGAAGAGAAGACAGGGGTGCCAGTACATGTGGCAGAGAATGCCATATCCTGTGTTGCATATGGAACAGGAAAAGCATTAGAAAACTTAGATCTATTGCAAAATATAACTGGAAATGAGAAAAGTAATAAATACACATAAAAATAGTCACATTTAACCATTGAATATAGATTGAAAATCCTTCATAATAGATAAAGAGTTTTATTATTGAAGGATTTATTATTTTCAAAATAGAAAGAAGTGTTTTCATGGAAAGGGTATCCAGGAAAAAAACAAAAATAAAAAACAAAAAAAGATTTTATACCATAATTATAATACTTGCATCATTAATAATATCGGGGATAGCCTACGGATTTAGTTATTATAATAAACTAAAAAATCCCCAGGATTTATTTATCCCTGAAGATGACGAAATAGATATTGGTGCCCAATTTGATAAAAATATCGTCAATGTATTATTAGTTGGCTTTGATAAAGATGAAGGTCGAAGTAAAACCAGCAGCCTATTTAGAACAGATACTAATATAGTGGTAACAATAAATTTAAAGGAACAGAAAGTAGAAATGCTATCCATTCCTAGGGACAGCTTTGTACCAATAGCCCATAGAACAGGCAAAGATAAATTCAATTCAGCCTTTGGTTATGGGTATAGATTTGGAAAAGGAGAAGACCGGGAGGAAGATGGATTTAAGTACCTTATGGATACTGCCAGTGAGCTTTTAGGGGGGATACCTTTAAACTATTATGTGGCAGTAGATATGGATGTGGTGAAGGAGATAGTAGATGCTATTGGTGGAGTGGAAATGGAAATCCCTTACGATCTCTATAGAAAGCATGGAAGGGATAGAAGTAAAGTAATTGTGGAAAAAGGATATCAAAGATTAGATGGTTATAAGCTGCTATACTTTGCCCGCTATAGGCATTTACCAAGGGGAGATATTGATAGGGTGGAAAACCAACAGAAAATTTTAATGGCAACCTTTGAATCCCTAAAAAAGTCTAATAAATTTACAGCATTGCCTAAGATATATCAAAGCCTTAAAAGAAATATAAAAACCAATTTAGAATTAAACCAAATTGCAGCTCTTGCATTATTTGGGAAGAATATAGATAGGGAAGATATAAATATTCGTACCATGCCAGGTGAATTTGGCAATTTAAATTCCCTTTCCTATTGGATAATAGACCAACAAAAAAGGGTAGAACTTATAAAAGAATTGTATGGAATAACCATAGCACCAGATAAGCAGGACCCTACTGAAGATAAACTAGAAACATTAATTGCCAATCTTTCTAAGAATATATTAGATATTGGAGAAAAAGCAGAAATTACTGCAAAGGGCACAACTAATCTAGGATATGAAAAACTATTTGATCCAGGAGACTTAAATTATATATCCTCAAATCCTAATATAGTCTCTGTAAGTGATATTGGTATAGTATCAGCTATTGCTCCTGGTAATGCAACTATAACCGTAAGTGTAGGGGGAATTTCAAAGCAAATAAATGTTACTGTTAATGGTCCTAAGGATAGGGAACCACCAGTGATAACTTTAAATGGTGATAAGACAATAACCCTCAATGTTGGAGATACTTTTAAGGACCCAGGAGCCCAGGCAATAGATGATGTTGATGGGGATATCACATCTTTGATGGTTATTTCATATAGCCCAGGAGAGATAGATACTACAAATCCTGGAGAATATATTATCACTTATAATGTATCAGATAAAGCAGGTAATGCAGCTAAACCAGAAAAAAGAACCATAATAGTCTTGAATCCAGAACCGGAACCAGATCCAGATCCGGAACCAGATCCGGAACCTGAACCAGAACCAGATCCAGAACCAGATCCAAAGCAAGAGCCATAACCAGGGAATATTGGCCGATAAGGTCTAAAAAATATAAATTTAATAAATTAGTCAATAAGTTCAGATTTTGCTAATAGGAATTAAAATCCATAGTATCTAAACTTATATAATTATAAAGATTTCTATATAACAGCATAAATGGTATAATAAGATGGTACATGATATGTCATTTAGTGATATTACTAGAAGGGATGAAATCCTATGAAAAATATATTTAAATATGAAAAATTAAATAAATGGTTAATTATAATAATGGATATAGTACTAATAATGTTAGGCTTTTATGGTGCCTTTATGTTACGATATGGGTTTAATCCGCCAATACGAAATTATCAGCCCTATATAAACTTAATTCCATGGATAATTTTATTCTCATTTATATATATAAATATTTATGATTTATCAGAAATAATAAAGAAGAGAATCTATGATATGGGAATTTCTGTATTCCTATCTTTAATGATGCTTCAAATAACAACAATTGTTTTAACATTTATTTTTAGGGGCTTTGCCTTCCCTAGAAGTGTATTTATAATTTCTTTTATACTTCAATTTATTTTATTAATGACTTGGAAAACACTTATGATAAAGTTTGCTAGAAAAGCCATAGGGATGATTGATGTGATGATTATTGGTGATGAACAGGAAAGTGAAGCCATAGCAAAGAAACTATTAATAGACCATAAGGAATCATGGCATATTAAGTACATGATAAATGATGAAGAGCTTCATCTAATAAATGATATTATTGATGATGTCGATATGTTAGTGGCTTGCCCAAAATTAGAAAAATATAAAAAGAGTAAATTAGTGAATCTAGCATTAAAAAACAATAAAAAGATATATATAATACCTGAACTTTATGAAATTATGCTGGTAAAATCCCAGTTGATCACCTTTGATGATATGCCAGGGCTGGAAATAGAACAATTACAATTATCTGTAGAGGATAAATTTATAAAAAGGATATTTGATATTATTGTATCTAGCATATTGATAATTTTATCACTACCATTGATGATAATATCAGCAATATTAGTCAAACTTACATCTAAGGGACCAGCACTATATAGCCAAGAACGACTAACTATGAACAATAAACCTTTTAAGCTATATAAGTTTAGGACAATGGTAAATAATGCAGAAAGGAAAACCGGACCAGTTCTTGCAGCGGATAATGATTCAAGAATAACTAAGGTTGGAAATCTTCTTAGAATGACTAGGCTAGATGAATTACCTCAATTATTTAATGTATTAAAGGGAGATATGAGTATAGTAGGACCTAGACCAGAGAGAGAATTCTTTGTAAGTCAATTTATTAAAGACAATAAGGAATTTGGTTATAGAACAAGTGTAAAAGCAGGTATTACAGGTCTAGCCCAAATATACGGGAAATATACCACATCCTTTGAGGACAAGCTTAGATATGATTTAATTTATATAGGGAACTATTCCTTTGGATTAGATATAGTTATTATCTTAAAAACTATTAAAACAATGCTTACAAAAGCTAGCTCTAAAGGATTGAAAGAGGATAAAACTTTAAATGAGCTGTTAAAGGAACAAGATAAGATAATCATATCAGAAATAGGAGCAGCAAATATAGAAGAATAGAGTTTTTGCTATAGGGATCGGTGCCCTCACCGTTTCGAAAGTTTTTATAAAGGCTGACCACCCTGTCAGCTCGTTGTAGTGAATTTTTAAGGAGGATAACTTTGAAAAATAATACACATGAAATATTTGACTTACAAAATGCATCACCAGAGCAACT
>DUPX01000110.1 GCA_012838085.1 Eubacteriaceae bacterium | reverse complement strand
TGTTTTATATTCAATTATTACAATATTATTTGCACAAATATCAAAAATAACCACTATTATCCTGACTACAGGATTTTCTCCCTATGATTTGACTATCCTACCTATAATGGTAATAGGGGCAGTAATGGGTGGGTATATGGGGTCATTAATTAATAAAAGGATTCCTGAAAAAAAGGTGGAAATTCTATTTAATGGTACCCAATTAGTGGTTCTAGCATTAGCAATCACAAATGTGATAAAAAGCTTTTTATAAAAGTGTGTAACAAATATTTAGGAGAATAACAAGGGGGAGAATAATGTTAGAGATTTTACCAAATGTGATGCCAGTTCTTCTATTAATTGGTTTAGGATACTTTTTTAAGGCTATGGGAGTAATAAAATCCAACAATTTAGATGAAATAAAAAAAATCCTACTTAATATTTCTCTTCCATCTTTACTCTTTCTAAATTTTAAAACTATGGACCTAAAATTAGAGTATATAGGCTTAACCTTAATTATATTCTGCTTTTTTGCCTTGCTGTTTTTATTAGGACAAGCCATCAATAGGATAAAACCCCTTTATAACCCAATTCTCCCCTATCTACTACCTAACTTTGCCTTTGGTACCCTGGGGGTTCCCCTATTTCTTTCAATTTTTGGAATAGAAAACTTATCTAACTTCACTATTTTGTCTATTGGACATGAATTTTTTGTTTGGTTTGTGTTAATTGTTTTAATAAAGAAAAAGTTTTCTGATGAAGGTTTTTCTATAAACACTTTAAAAGAATTTATAAAAAACCCCTTTATTTTAGCAGTGGTTTTTGGATTGCTAATCAATATTACTGGATTTAACCGGATAATTAGTACAAACCCAATATTATTAGGTATAGAAAAGTTTTTAGAAAGCTTGAGTACTATATTAACCCCTCTAATTTTAATTATTGTTGGCTATGATATGAAATTGAATAAAAAATACATAAAGGAAAGTGGAAAAATATTAGCCATAAGGATGGCCTTAATATTAATAATTGGATATATATTAAAATTTGTATTTATAGATAGGATTTTGGTAGCAGATAAGATTTTTGATTATGCATGGTTTACATATTTGATTCTCCCCCCATCAATTGCAATAGCACTTATGATTGGGAGTTATAGTACTGAAGAAAATAAGGATATAGCAGCAAACACAGTGGTTTTAGGTACAATTGTAAATGTGATTGTATATGTCAGCTTTGTACTGGCCTGCCTATAATATTCTCAATTTATTTGACTAAAAACTAAAGGTGTTTTTCAGTAGAATAAAATTAATTTAATAAGGCAAATGAATATATTCTTTGAGACTAAAATTATAATAGGTAAAAAGGCAAGAGAAGAATCTAAAAAGATCCCCCCTTAAAAGTATGTTTTTCCTGTAAATTGATAGTTGACAAGAAAAACAACTAAAGGAAGATGTACTACATTAAGTGTAAATTGAAAAGAAACAAATTTCAAGATAGTAGAAAGAAAACTTTATGAGATAAAACACTAACTCGAAATAGGGATAAAAAAAGTTAAGGTACAAGGGTAAAAGAACAAGAACATTAAAGATCTTAATAGGTGAAATTAAAACAGAAAGAATTATATTATGAGTGTGCATAGTCGTAAGGATTTTATTGCTCTAAAAGAACTTATAACAGGAAAACAAAGCCTTGTCTATAATTATTCTACACATACTAATATATTTTGTTAAACCATTAATACCTTATTTATGGTAATATAAATATGGAAGTAATGCCCTTTATCGCCGGCTCAGCTATAGCTGTTATATTTGCAGGAATTATTGGGATAAGGGTGTTTA
>DUPX01000109.1 GCA_012838085.1 Eubacteriaceae bacterium | reverse complement strand
AGTGGCTGACATTATAGTCAGCCACTAAAATTTTTGTTCTCTATTTAATTCCATTGTAATATTATTAAACTATTTCATTTTTTTCCTTCAAACCATAGGTTGGAATTTGTTAATAATCTCTTCTTTTTTTTCTTTAGTTAGTCCTTTTAAGTAGGATTCTCTTTTCTGAGCCAAACTCCTATTTTCTTGCCATTCCCAGTAAACCAAACTTACCGGCAATCTAGAGCGAGTATATTTAGCACCCTTCCCCATATTATGTGTTTTTAATCTTTTGCTTAAATCCATTGTCCAACCTGTATAATAAGTACCGTCACTGCATTTAAGTATATAGGTATAAGCCATCTTTATCCCCCAAAATTTAACTTAAGCTATTAGCAGGAAATTTTTTTAATCAAAAAGATTTACTAAGTTATTAAATATTTCTTTATTATCGGATATTTTATTTTCATTTCCTAAAACACATAAATAATTCTTTTTTAATATATCTTTCATCAATCTAGTTGCATTTCTTATATCCTGTCTATTACTATTTAGTATTTCTATCCTTTCTTTTTGCAATTCTTCATAGTTTATATTTTTTAGATATCTTGCGGTAGCTATTTCCCCTTTAATTGAGGTTGAATAGGGAGTATCTAATCGACTTATTGTGCCAATAATATATTTCCTCATTTCTCTTTCATCTACATCAAAGGTTTTTAGATATTCTGGAATATTATTATAAGTATTAAGAGTCTCAATTAAGTTTGGATCTCTGTAGGAGCCTAAAAACACATTACCATCTCTGCTAATATTGAAAAATGCTCCATAAGCGCCTCCACGTACCCTAATATTATTCCATAGGTAATCATAACTTAATATGGTTTTTAAAACTTGAAGAGTTCCAGAATAAGAATGACCTAGTTTTTTAAAATTATATCCTTTTCCAACATATTGAACTTCACTAGAAGTTAAGAGTCCTTCATTTTTTGCTGATAGGTCAAATTTGTAATCTTGTTTTTTATCGGAACTTGTATTAAAATTTTCTATTAAACTAGGAAGATGTCTTTTAAAGTCTTCATAATGCTTGTTTTCAGAAGTAAGACTTATTAATAATATATTTTTATTAAAAATCATTTTAGAAATCTTGATGAGATTTTCTTTTATTTCATGGACTTTTTGTTCATAATTTTTTTCTAAATATGAAAGGAATTTATAATATTCAATTCCATTTAATAACTCAAGATAATGACCAAGGGGAGAAAAGTATGAATATATTCTATTGGCTACAACTAAATGCCCCTGCCCTTGTATTCTTTTTTCTATTCTTGATTTAGTTTCTTGAATAATTTCTTTAATTCTTTGATCATCAGAAAACTGAGTATTTATCATGATATCATTTAATAATGAATTTAATTGGGGTAATTTTTTTATTAAAGCTTTAGACTTTATGATGAATTTTGGATGGTAAATATCATCATTATCCTTTTCACTAAATGCCTCAACCCTATATTGTATTCCCCCAGTATGGGTATTAACTTCATTACTTAGATCAATATAATTATATGTTTTTGTATCTAGTTTACCTAATAATTGAGAAAGCAAAGAAATATATGGTATTAGATTCTCGGGCACCATATCTATATCAAAATATAAATTCATGTATATTATACCATTAGTAAATAGGGGGTGAAATAAAACTTTAATATCCTTTTCCTTTTTTTCCTCAATAGGAATCTTCTCTACTTCTTTTTCTATATCATCAATAGATAATAATGGAATTTTATTTAATTCTTCTTTAGAATCAGGAGTCATTTGAATCTTTCTTAATTTTACTGCTTCTTCTATTAACTTTTCAACTTCTTTTTTTGTAAGGCTAGATTTAAATTGGGTAAGTTTTCTTTGGACTTCCTTTTCTTTTAATTCAGCCATTCCTTTTTTAGGTTTTACAATCATCATTATTGAATGATTATTGTTTAAGATATATTTTTCTATTAGTTTTTCAAAATAATTGGTATTTAGAGCAGTTTTAATTTTATTTAATGTACTCTCATATTCTAAATGAATCCTTGGGTTACTACCATAAAGCCAGCTATCCATTATTTGAATACCATATATTAATCCCTTAGGATAGGAACCATGATCTGCTTCCCGTAATTGGAATTCATAAATATTAATTGCTGCTTGGATAAGTTTTTTATCTATACCTTCACTGACAAGTCTTTTAAGGGTGTTAAAAACCACTTTTTTAAACTCTTCTTTTTTCTCTAGATTTGAGTTCTTAACAATTATAGAAAAAATAGGTTGTAATATGCTATTATCAAAAGAACCTACTACATCCTTCCCTAATTCTGCTTGTATTAATGCCCTTTTTAATGGGGCAGAATCTGTCTGTAATAAGAGATAATTTAATATGTCAAAGGCTAAGCATATTTCTCCATCAGTTGATTTTCCCACTGAATAGCTAAGACTTAAAAATGACTTTTCTTCTTCCTTTTCTCCTTTTGAGATTGGATAATCAATAATGAATTCCTTTGGTTCGCTAAAGGGTGTTTGAAAATTTATTTCTGAAAACACCTCATCTTTGCTAAAATTGCTTAAATACTCTCTATCTAAAAATTCAAGATATTCTAGAATATTGCCATCACCATATATATATATATAGCTATTAGAAGGGTGATAATATTTTTTGTGAAATTTTAAAAATTGCTCCTGAGTCAAGTTAGGTATAAATTCTGGATCACCACCAGATTCAAAGCCATAAGGAGTATCTGGATAAAGGTGTTCTTGAATTTTTCTAAACAAAACAGATTCAGGTTGGGAGAAAGCCCCCTTCATTTCATTGTATACTACACCCTTATAAGATATATCATCCTCTGGTTTATATATCTCATAGTGCCAACCTTCTTGCTTTAATATATTGGGATTTACATAAATTGCTGGGAAAAAAACCGCATCTAAATAAACATCCATTAAATTAAGAAAATCTTTTTTATTTTTACTTGCTATTGGATACATAGTTTTATCAGGAAATGTCATTGCATTTAAAAAGGTATTTAAAGATCCCTTTGCCAATTCTACAAAAGGTTCTTTAGTTGGAAATTTTCTCGAACCACAAAGGACAGAGTGCTCCAATATATGGGGTAAACCTGTACTATCTTCAGGAGGTGTTCTAAAACTTATTGAAAACACTTTATTATCATCATTATTTTCAATATTATATAGTTGGGCGCCACTATTTTCGTGAATAAACAGTCTTCCAACTCCATTAATTTCTTTTACAAACTTTTCTTCTATTAATTTAAAGTTACTATAGTTACCGCCAATTTCTAATTTCATTCTTTCCTTCCTTTCTAATATTTGACTATCCCAGAATTTTCCTAGGTAAACAATTATAATTGTAACAATCATAAGTTTTAAAATCAACATTAAGATATTTTATTTGAAACTAATAGTCTATTATGTTTATCTTAATGAGCAACATTAAGATCTCTATTTTCCTGTAATACCAATAGATACAATATTCATGTATAAGATTAACTATTTTTATTGGTAAGTTAATCAAATAATTCTATGCCTAATTTATTATATATATCTTTGTTAATTTTATTTGATATTGGCAAACCATTATCTTTTTGCCATTTGTTAAGGGCATTTTCCATTCCTAAACCATAAATTCCGTCAATTTCTGTATTGTAATAGCCTAATTCCTTTAATTTTCTTTGTACTATCATAACATCTTGACCTCTGTCACCTGGTACAAGAGTTCTAAAACCTGTACCAAAGGGGCCGAAAGGTCCCCCCCTTATAACAACTTTTGTACCATGAGAAACATATTCAAATAATTCTTTTACATCATTATTATTCATTCTAATACACCCAGAGGATGCATCCCAACCTATACTTCCAGGCTTATTTGTTCCATGAATACCATATCTTCCCCAAGGAACATTTAATCCCATCCATCTAGCACCAAAACCCCCTCCCCATGAAGCCTTATGTATAATTCTCCATTCTCCTATTGGAGAAGGTGATTCTGGTTTTCCAGTAGCTACTGGATATATTTTTATTATTTCATTTCCTTTAATTAAATATAATCTTTTTTCAATTATCTCAATAATAATACCTATTTCATCATTTTTTAAGTTTAATATCTCACTTCTTTCCCAACCTTGATACTTAGCAAATTCATCTTTAGTTATTGCAGATGAATTATCTATATTATTATAAGTTATAATT
>DUPX01000108.1 GCA_012838085.1 Eubacteriaceae bacterium | reverse complement strand
GACGTGGGGGTTCAAGTCCCTTTTCCCGCACCATATTTTGCGGAAGTGGCTCAGTGGTAGAGCATCGCCTTGCCAAGGCGAGGGTCGCGAGTTCGAATCTCGTCTTCCGCTCCATTTATGCGGGTGTAGCTCAGTGGTAGAGCCCTGGCCTTCCAAGCCAGTCGCGAGGGTTCGATTCCCTTCACCCGCTCCATTTTTATAATAAAAGAGAAATGCGCCCATAGCTCAGCTGGATAGAGTGGCAGACTTCGAATCTGATGGTCGGGGGTTCGAATCCCTCTGGGCGCGCCACTATAGCCTAAGGATAGGCTTTTTTTATTGGAATTTGTTAAAAAATAGATTAAGAATATTTTGAAAATTTAAAAGGACTATTATAATAAGTATCGAATACAATATATTACCTTTGAATCAAAATTTACTATGTGGAAAAGGAGAGAAATCATGGAACTGCTTCTAAAATATAATAAAATACTTAATAGCTTCGTTTGGGGACCTTATATGTTGGTGTTTCTAGTGGGCACTGGTGTGTATTATACTATTCGCACTAATTTTATGTCTATTACAAAAATAGGATATGTATTAAAAAATACATTATTTAAAATCTTTGATAAAAAAGTCAGAGGAGAAGGAGAGATTACACCTTTCCAAGCTGTGGCCACCGCATTGGCTGCAACCATAGGTACAGGGAATATTGCTGGTGTTGCCACTGCAATAGCTATTGGAGGTCCAGGTGCAGTATTTTGGATGTGGTTGTCAGCAATATTTGGTATGGCAACAAAATTTGGAGAGGTAGTTCTTGCTATTAAATTTAGAGAAAAAACAGAGGATGGCCGTTTTGTTGGAGGACCGATGTACTATATAAAAAATGGCTTAGGCTGGAAATGGCTAGCAGGTATTTTTGCATTTTTCGGAGCTGTAGCTGCATTTGGTATCGGAAACATGGTGCAAGGTAATTCAGTTGCAGATTCAATGAATGCTGCCTTCGGTGTTCCTCACTGGATTTCAGGTTTAGTCCTTGCTATTGCAGCAGGATTAGTTATTATAGGCGGTTTAAAGAGAATTGCAGCCTTTACAGAAAGGCTTGTTCCTATTATGGCATTATTTTATGTTGTTGGTGCTTTGATTATTTTAACGATATTTGCAAAGGATATTCCTGCAGCCTTTGGTCTTATTTTTAGATCTGCCTTTACTGGCACTGCGGCTGTAGGTGGATTTGCTGGCTCTACTATAATGATGGCAGCCAGGTATGGGGTTGCACGGGGAGTTTTCTCCAATGAGGCAGGATTAGGTAGTGCGCCTATTGCCCATGCAGCTGCTACTACCGATAGTGCTGTTCGACAGGGTCTTTGGGGAATATTTGAAGTATTTATGGATACTATAATTGTTTGCTCTATGACGGCCCTAACAATTGTGGTTACAGGTGTTTGGGACACAGGATTAGATGGTGCAGCTTTAAGTACAGAGGCCTTTAATAAAGGATTGCCTGGTCCGGGAGGAATTATTGTTGCAATAGGGATTTTACTATTTGCCTATTCAACTATTCTTAGTTGGTCCTATTATGGAGAACGTTGCGCTGAATATTTATTTGGAAGCAGGATAAACAAGTTTTACAGAATAATTTGGGTACCTTTTATTTATATTGGTTCAGTAGGTGGTCTAGAACTAATGTGGAATATTGCAGACACATTAAATGGACTTATGGCTATTCCTAATCTAATTGGTCTTATAGGTTGTAGCGGGATTGTATTTAAACTTACAAAGGAGTATTTTAGCAATAAAAATGCACTATAAAAGTTATATATAATACAATGTCAAGAAATTTAGTTCCTCTTTGATTGCAAACCCCGTTATCCGGGGTTTTTTAGTGAAATTTTTTTCTTCTATTTTAAATAAAATAGGGGTTGCAAGAATTAGCTCCTGTAGACTTAAGGCACTCAGACTTAATAGTAACCATCGGAAGAAAACTAAGGTTTCATCAGTTGAAGACCCATTTTTATCTTGTTTTTATTATGAATTATGCTATAATATAAATTGCTTTACAATCATAGAGGTTTATTTTATGTTGGGGTATCGCCAAGTCGGTAAGGCACCAGACTTTGACTCTGGCATTCGTAGGTTCGAGTCCTGCTACCCCAGCCATTTTATTTTTTGAAAAGGAAAGACCTTTTCTTTTTTTATTTAATAAGATAATCCCATTTTATATATTAAAATAGAGTTTCCAGGAGTATCTCCTGTGGATTTATAGAATAGCTAGGCTAAAAACATCTTTATTATCTATTTTTTATAATCAAGAACTATGATAGTATATTTTATAGGATAATAGAGGTGTGGGAGGTATTATGGTGGGTAAGGCTATAGATTTTTTTAGATTAAGAAAATGGCAGATAATTGGAAGTATAATCCTATTAATTTTAGTAGGAGGTATTTTTTTGCCTAGATGGATGTTTAAACTTCAAATAAATAAAATGGAATTGGATAAGGTAGAAAGGGTAGAATATGTAGAATATGAGGGGGATCCATTTTGTTCTGCTATTAAAATAAAAAAAGTAGCTAATAGAGGGGATAATGGTAGCACTATAGAGAATTTTATAGGTAAAATATCTACCGTCAATAAGCAGGAAGAAGCTAGGAGTAATTCAAAAAAAGTTATGTTTTTTTATTATGATAATGGTGAAGTTTTAAATGCCTATATTAAAGAGGACTGTCTAGGCTTTAATTATGGGAAAAAATGGGTAAGGGTAAAGGGATTAGGTAATTTTATAAATAGCATGAACCCCTTAGATAGGATAAAATTTATAAATGATATTGGGGCAAATAATTAGAAAATTTCATTAAAAAATTTGAATAATTATTGGAAATTTCTAGGTTTGATAATTGATAATATTATGATATAATGTATTAGTTAAAAATATAAATCCTTGTAGTTTATTGTTGCATAGGGAATAGGAGGAAAGCATAAATGACTTCAAAAGTAGAAAAAATAGAGAATAATGTAGCAACCTTACAAATCAATGTATCTCCAG
>DUPX01000107.1 GCA_012838085.1 Eubacteriaceae bacterium | reverse complement strand
AAATCTTTGATTTGTTACAAGTGACTTACTCAAGCAAATGTAATGAGCTTGAGCTTCCTTATGTTCGCCCTTTTTTGAGCGACCTTTATTACTATACTAGAGTTTTTTTGCTTTGTCAATAAGTTTTATGATATTTTTTATTTTTTGCTAAAACTCTCGCTTAGTCTACAAATATCAATGGTTTCCCCAATCTCCTAGGGAAAATAATTATATCAGGTTGTATAGTAGTTGTCAATTCAAATTTTTCTTACTACATAGTTTTCTTTTTCTATATAGAGGAGGTTGTTTCTCTCTCTATTATTTCATGATCTACTACTATATGCTTGGAAACCAATTTTTCTTTATTTATCATTTTTATAAGCATTCTAGCACATATAGCTCCAATATCATACATTGGTTGGGCTACAGTGGTAATAGATGGCCTTACCCATTTTGAAATATTGTAATTATTGAAACCACATATACTCATGTCTTTAGGAATATTAATTCCCTCTTCCCCAGCTTTTCGCATAGCTCCCAAAGCAATTTCGTCATTTATTGTTACTATTGCAGTGGGTCTTTTCTCCTCTTTTAATAGCTCTTCCATCATTTTATATCCACCTAAAATATTAGTATCTCCCATTTTTTCCCATTCCCTTGGTAGATCTAATCCTTCTTCTCTTAATGCTTTTTTAAAACCTTCTTCCCTTTCTCTAGCCACTAAAGCATTATGATCATTATCTGAAAATATCCCTATTTGCCTATGGCCTTTATCAATTAAAAACTTTGTTATATCATAGGCTGCCTTTTCATTGTCTATAGTAACACTTGGAATAGCATATTCATGATCATGAATAGCTCCTATTACTAAAGAAACTTTGCTCTCTATCATTTTGTTTTTTAATTCGTTTGATATTCCTTTCCCAATGTATACTATTCCATCGCATTGTTTTTCAATTAATACATCTAAATAGGTTTCTTCCTTTTTAGCATTGGAATCTGTATTACAAAGAATAATATGATAATCGTACATATTACAGATATCCTCTACCCCTCTAACTATCTCTGTGTAATATGGTCCCGTAATATCCGGTATCATAATACCAAAGGTATTGGTCTTTTGCATTTTTAAGCTTCTTGCGATTGCATTTGGTTTATACCCTGTTTTTTTAATTGCTTCCTGCACTCTTTTTTTTGTTTCTTCATTAACTAATGGAACATTGTTAAGCACTCTTGATACGGTTGCCACAGAAACATTTGCTTCTCTTGCCACATCTTTTATTTTTACTGCCATAAATATACCTCCCTAAGATACCAATATATATTATAAACTAATATTTTCATACAGTGGAATTGTTTTCAAGCTAAAGGAATTAAGGACTTAGCTATAAATAAAAATATAATTGAACTCAAATTAAATATAAAATGAACTGTAACTGCACCCCATAAACCTTTTTTTTGATATATATAGCAGGCAAATAATCCTAAAATAAAGAATGTTGGAATACCTGCCACATTATAGTGTAATAAGGTAAATAAACTGCTACTGATTATCGCCCCTAAAATTATGCCTATTTTAGGGGAGAGAATCTTTCCAAAAAGCCAATGTCTCATTGAAAATTCCTCATTTAATGGTGCAACCACCACTACCAATAACATTAATAGTATACTAAAAAGTTTATTTTGGGAATTTACAAAGATATTTATTACTTCCTGACCTTGTATTTTCACACCTAGTAGATCTAGAATAAAAATATATATAATATTAAAAATGCCTATTGGAAATCTTATCAATATTGTAGCGCCAGCAACTATTATAAAGTCTTTAAAAGAAAATTTCTTTTCACCCTGAATTTCCCCTAGAAATTCTTCTGATGATTTTTGATTTTTATATTTTTTAATCAATATTATAATTATCAATATAAAGGGAAGTGCTTGTTGAGTATAAAAAGTTCCTGCCCAATAAATAATAGATAACAATATTTTAATTTTAAAGCTTAATTCTTCTTGAAAAGCTTTTAGTGCAACTAAGTATGGGGGTAATCCTATTACAATAACAATTAAAGCTAATTTCATCATTTCTTTAATTACCGCCATTAACTTTCCTCCCTTTTAAAAGAACTTTCCTATCAAGTTGATGATAAAATCAAAGAAATTATCTAGCCATCCCTTTTTAAAACTTTTTTCTTGAGAATTTGTAGTTGGCAGTTCACCATCAATCCTATCCTCATCATCTTCAAACCCTTTCTCATTAGCTGCTAGATGAAGTTCTGTAATTTGTGGATTATTAAAATCTAAGTTTATAGTATTAGAGGAAACTACCTTGCCATTATTATTCATTGTATATACACGAATACTCTTACTTTGGTCTGTAAATGTATCGCTATAGTAGATAATTTCATTCTTATTTGTTATTTTTGTGCTACCTATTACTGCCATTAATTCTTCCCCTTGTTT
Source organism: Eubacteriaceae bacterium (assembly GCA_012838085.1). Classification (GTDB taxonomy): domain Bacteria; phylum Bacillota; class Clostridia; order Eubacteriales; family Garciellaceae; genus DUPX01. Next base: position 20,035 of record DUPX01000107.1, on the reverse strand, counting down.
CACAGTTTTAATTGGGATTACCTGTTGCTGTCCCTCATCATAGGCTACTAATGTGTATAATAAACCAGTATTTTCATTGTTTTCTGTCCATCTTATAATAAATTGTTTTTTATTATGACCAAGGTCCTTAACTTCAGTAAGACTTACTCTAGAACCCTTTAAAGGGACTGTATCTTTTATATCAATGCCACTTAGGGAAGCCCAATAATCCCCTAGCCCTAGAATATCATTTGCTAAAGGTATATAAAAATTTTCCTGAGGATATACATTATAAATATGATTGCTCCATTTGATTATCCCCTCTGATTCTTGTTTTTTCGCCCTTGTGATGATATCGTCATAAAAATATGGTCTCTTTGCATTAGGTGATCCAAATAATTGTACATAATCCTCTGCAGCAATTTCTGTTATATTCCATTGGTGACCATTACTATAGTCATGCCTTACTCTGGCATCTCCTGCCAAACCCCTTATTTTAGCGTATTTTGTTTCCTGCCATTGATCGAAGGTCTTTTTTTCCCCCTTTAATAGGTAATAAAGGGTAAAATGATGGCCATATTCATGGGATAAGGTTTTTGCTATTTCATCTATATTATTCTTTTTATCCATATTAAAGAGATCTATAACTCTATTGTTCTTCATCTTATAATTAGTTTTATTTAAAAATGACTTGCTAATAAAGGCTCCGTGGTATAGACCCTCTTCTTCTCCTCCAAAGGGGTTATTAGGATATAGATTTATAGTGCTTAAATAATCTATTTCTTCACCATAGGTATTATTTAATAGTTCTGTATAAATATCCTTTAACTTATCACCCCTCCAATTTGAAGTATAACTTTTTATTTCTATACCTAATGGGCCTTTATAAGAATCATATAGTATCTCAGCACTAACTATAGGTTGATAAATAGCTATCCCAGCAATTAATACTATTAGTAAAATGAAAGCAATTCTATTTTTCATAATTATTCCCTTTCATTTTTACAACATAAAATTTAGTCCACTACCATTATACATAAATTTGACTAAAAAATAAAAATCCTTTTAGGATTTTTATTTTTTAGGATTATTCCTGATCTATGTTAGTTAGAACTTCGTCAAATAAATCTATTTGACATCTATCATCTTCCCAATTATAACAGTTTTCGCAGGAATCTCCATATTTACTACCTATAGTTGCTGAAAACCCATCATTGATGGGATCATAACCTGGGCAATTAATTGCCACCATCATTAATTGTTCTTTGCTAGGCATATTTCATCTCTCCTATAAATAAATATGCTATTAGTTTTCAATTAATGACTTTAAAATATACACAATACTATCCTATATTGGAAAATAACATTTGGTCTGATACCAAGTCATCTTTATTAGCCTTTTCAAAGTAACTTAATAACTTCTTCATTGTAAGTTGAGCTTTCTCTTCTCCATCACAATCTAATAAAATCTCTCCTCTATGGAGCATTATTAAACGATTGCCCATTTCTATAGCTTGCTTAAGATTGTGGGTAACCATTAATGTTGTAATACCTTTTTCTCTAATAATTTTTTCTGTTAGTGTTAAAATAACATCTGATGTCTTTGGATCTAATGCTGCTGTGTGTTCATCTAATAAAAGTATTTGTGGATCAGTCATTGTAGCCATCAAAATAGCTACTGCTTGCCTCTGACCACCGGATAGTAATCCTACCTTTGTATCCAACCTATCTTCAAGTCCTAAAGAAAGTTCGGATAAGACTTCCTTAAAGTATGGAATGTCTTTCTTTTGAATTCCAGGTGTTAAATTGAATTTTTTGCCTTTATTGTATGCCATAGCTAAATTCTCAAGCAAGGTCATTTTAGGAGATGTTCCTAAAGCAGGATTTTGAAATACCCGCCCTATAAATTTGTTTCTTTTATATTCCTCCATTAAAGATACATCTCTATCCTTGATAAATATGTTGCCATTATCCTGGGGCATAGCCCCAGATATAATATTTAATAAACTAGATTTGCCTGCTCCATTACTGCCAATAATAGTAACAAAGTCTCCCTCTCGGATAGTTAAAGAAAAATTATTAAATAAATTATTCTCATTTATGGTACCTATGTTAAAGGTTTTAGATATGTTTTGTAGTCGCAACAAGTGGAGCCCCTCCTTTTACCTTCCTTTTCCATAATAGAGGTATACCCCTTCCATATATGGATAAGATGGCTACAACTATAATAGCAGTTATTAATCTTAAATCTGTTGCAGGTAATCCCATTCTTAATGCTATAGCAGTAATTGCCTTATACAGTATTGAACCAAATAATACAATTGTAGTAGTTAGAACAAAGGGAATCCTTTTAAATATCATTTCCCCTATTATTATAGAGGCAAGACCCATAACAATAACCCCTGTTCCCATACCTACGTCTGAAAAGCCTTGGTATTGGGCCATTATTGACCCGGACATAGCTACCAGTCCATTGGATAAGGCTAGTCCTAAAAACTTTACTTTGCCCACATCCAGTCCTAAAGAACTTACTAATACTGGATTGTCCCCTATTGCATTAAGTAGAAAACCTAACTTTGTTTTTAGAAAAAGGTCTAATATTATTTTTATAACTAATACAAATATCCCAAGTGTTAATAGCACTCCTACCCCTGATGAAAATATGGTTTTTTGCTGAAATAGTGCAATATTAGCCTTTCCCATTATTCTTAAATTAATTGAATAAATTCCAGTCATAACCAAAATTCCAGATAGTAGGTTTGTAATTTTAAGCTTAACATGGAGAAATCCTGTAATCGCTCCCCCTATGGCTCCCCCTATAAAAGCAAAAATAGTAGCAATCCATGGATTAATTCCTAATACAAGGGCTGATGCTGTGATGCTAGCTCCTAATGGAAATGTGCCGTCTACAGATAGATCAGGGAAATTAAGGAGTTTATAGGTAATGAACACACCTAACACCATTATTCCAAATATCAAGCCTTGTTCGAGTATATTTATTAAAAAATCCATTAGGAATTAGCTCCTCCCTTTATAAATTTCCCCCTATTTTTTAAACTCTCAGGGATAGTAATGTTTAACTTTTTCGCACTATCTTCATTTATAAGTAATTCATATTCTTCCATAGTCGATATAGGTATTTCTGCTGGTTTTTTACCCCTTAAAACTTCCACAGCCATTTTTGCTGTTTGAAAGCCTAAATCATAGTAACTAATACCATCTGTGGCTAATGCCCCATTTTCTACATGGGCACTTTCTGCCCCTACCACAGGAATGTTTTTTTCACTGGTTTTATTAACTATTAAAGGCATTGAGGATGCTATTAAATTATCTGTTGGTGTATAAAGTACATCTATTTTGCCTACTAGGGCATCTAAAGCTTGAGGTATTTCATTAGCATTAGTAACCCCTGATACTACAATTTCCAATTTAAATTTCTCTGCAATATCCTGGATCCCTTTAATTTGGATTTCAGAATTTACTTCACTAGTATTATATATAATCCCTACCTTTTTGGCTTCCGGCACCAGTTCTAATAGTAGGGCAAATTGTTCCTCTATAGGTGTGGCATCGCTTGTACCTGTCGCATTTGTATTTGAAGATTCCCAACTCTCAGCTATTCCCGCCTCCACCGGATCGGTAACAGCAGTAAATAAAATGGGAATATCCTTAGTTACATTAAAAGCGGATTGGGCAGCAGGTGTTGTTATTGCAAAAATTAAGTCAACCTTTTGGGATACTAAATTTTGAGCAATGAGTTGGGTGGTTGGAATTTCACCCTGAGCATTTTGATAATCAACAATTATATTTTCCCCCTCAATAAATCCCTCATCTTCCAATCCATCAATAAAACCTATTCTTGCATCATCTAATGCTGCATGTTCTGCCAATTGGCTAATACCTATTTTAAAAATCTCTCCATCAGTCAAATCATTGTTGCCTTCGCTACTGCTTTCCTGTGGACTACATCCAAAAAAAACTATTGCCATACTAATAATAATCATCATTGCTAATATTTTTTTTCTTCCTACCATTCTACTTTCCTCCTTGAAATTATGTGATTAATTTTTGTAAGAGAACAAAGTAACAGTTTTTTTAAAAATAAAAAAACTCCCAGGAAGAGAGCTCACTAAACAATAGACTATTCCTTTATATAAAAGGATATAGTTAGTTTATTCTCCTACCAATCTACAAGGCTACTTTGTATACTCTTTCTACTGGTAAGGATACCTTACCTCTACATGGCTACTATATTATTAATATATATTAATAATATGAAGATAATTATACACATTGAAATACCATATGTCAATAGAAAATAAAAAATATTGTTAAAAATTAAACTCGCCCTGTTTTTATCCTAAATCCGGTATGGCTCTATGGCCTAATCCTATTAATACTTCATTTAGATGTAAAAGTCCTATACTGACAAAAACTACTACACATATATGTTCTCCACCTCGGGCAATTCCTATTTTTCCGCCAGCATTCAGACCATAGGCATTTTGAGAAACCTGCATTATTGCTTCCCTTGCCGCCCCAGCAACTGCCCCATCATGGACGTGACTTTCTTTTATTACCCCACCTCTCCTTGAGGATATGATGGCCCTTTCTATTATTTTGGATATTGATGTGGTTAAATCTCCACCAAAATCAACGGCTACTGCATATATTCCCTTTTCCCTAAAGTCTTTTATAAGTCTCTCTTCCCCTTTTCTACTGGATATAGACATCTGAATAGCTGCTTTAGCAACATCTGTACTTCCCCATTCCATTAAGCTCCCTCCTTAAAATACATTTTTTCTCCTTAATATTATTGTAATATCTTTTTTATAGAATTACAAATAAAATAGTAATAAAAGCACTCCACTACTTTAATAGAAGATCTTATTAAATAAAACCCCTGCATCGCAGAGGTTTTATCACTGATATTTTAATAAAATGGTTTTCTTTCCTTATGCTCTTTTAATAACTCTAAAGTTTCCCCAAAACGCTGAAAGTGAACAACTTCTCTTTGCCTTAAAAATCTTAATGTGTCTGTTACACCTGGATCGTCTGATAATTGTATAAGGTGTTCATAAGTTGCCCTAGCCTTCTCTTCTGCAGCCATATTTTCATGCATATCAGCGATAGGATCACTTTTTGCATTAAAATAAGTGGCGGAAAAAGGATTTCCTGCTGCATTATGGGGAAAAGGATTTCTTCCATGATCGGCGAAATGGGCCTCAAAAGGTGTTCCTTTAATCTTTGTTACAGGTGCATCTTTTACCAGCTTCCATGCTAATGTTGCTATCATTTCCCAATGTGCTAGTTCTTCAGTGCCTATATCTGTTAGAATTGCCTTTGCCTCTCCTATCGGCATATAGTATCTTTGTGTCAGATATCTCAGTGCTGCTGCTAATTCACCATCTGCTCCCCCAAATTGTTCTAATATCATTTGAGCTAATGCAGGATTACAAGTATCAACTCTAACTGGATATTCTAATTTTTTTTCATATACCCACATATATAATCTCTCCTTTCTCTACATATCCCATGGCCATGGCTCATTAATCCATTTCCATGGAAATTGACTGGGGGACAATCCACTGTTTAATAATGGACCATATTGTGCTTCATATTGGGTTCTTAATCTTTTTAATTGTTGACTATAGGTGTTAAACTCTCTTAAAGCACGTTCATCATTTGGATGAGTATCTAAATAGAGATTTAATTCTATTAATACAAAACCCACTGCTTGAATTTCTTCTAACATATTACGCCTTTTATTATCCATTATCTTATCCCCTTTCCTAATTGGTAGGGTTTATATAATTCTGGGAAAAGAGTTCCCTTTCTCAAGGCCTCCATAGGTGGGAAGGAAACTGTATAATGTTGAAAGGGAATATATGCTGTTGCTAGTTCATAACCTATACATCTTTTTTTATTCACTAAGCTTCTCCTCCTTTATAGGATTCTTTCCACTACCATACTATGCTTTATGAAATAAATGGTAACTAAAATTAGAAAACTGCCTTCACTAAAGAATTTAATTAATAAAAAACCTATATGAATTAAGGTAACAAAGTCCCTAAATCATATAGGTTGTTGGATTCTTTTGTTTAATATTTCTTATCTCTTCCTGTGTTTTTCACTAGTCCGCTTTTCTAAAATTTCTCTACCCGGCTTCCCTAGCTGTTTTAAAACACATATAGTATTAAGTCTTATATCTGGTCGGCTGTCTTTTAAACTTTCTGCTAGTAATTTATAGTTCTTAGTATTTCCTGCAGCAATAATAGCATTTCTCTGTAATATTTTTTTGCCCCTCCAACCTGCTGAGGTTGTTTTAAAACCTTCATCAAATTCTTTATTACTCATATTTAGAATATATTCTAGCTTAGGAAATGCTAGATGAAACTCTGGCTTAAAACTTTCATTATGAGTATATTGTGCATTTTTATTATAAGGGCAAACTTGCTGACAAATATCACACCCATAAATATTTGTTCCTAGGGCTTTTTGTTGATTATGGGTTAGAATACCCTTTTTTTGCGTTAAGAAAGAGATGCATTTGCTAGCATTAAATAAATAAGGACCTTCTAATGCACCAGTAGGACATGCTTGTATACATAAATTGCAAGATTTACAAATATCATCTTCTAATGGTTCATCCTCTTGTATTTTTTTATCTATTAAAATACTTCCTAAAAATATCCAGGAACCATATTTAGGATTTATAATAAAGCCATTTTTCCCATATCTACCTAATCCTGCCCTATGGGCTATTGCTCTATCAGATAGAGGACCTGTATCTACAAAGGCTATATAATCTATAGGAAGTAATTCTTTGTTGACATTTTCCATTAATTCTTTAATTTTCCTCTGGAGCACCCTATGATAATCTTTACCCCAGGCACTTTTTGATACTATGCCAGTAAATTTATTTTTGGGTGGCTTGTCCACATAAAAATTATAAGACATTCCTATGGAGATAATAGATTTTGCTTTTGGAAAAGCCTTTAAAGGGTCTAGTCTTTTTTCAATGTTCTCCTCCTCAAATCCGGATAAGAATCCCTTTTGTGCCCTATCATCTATATATGGTCTTATATTTTCAAAATCCTTAGCAGAGGTAAATCCTATTAAGTCTATTCCTATTTTTTTCGCTATAGATTTTATCCCTATTTTTAAATAATCCATATAGTTTTCTCCTGTTCATCCTTTCTATATTTCTACATCTTTTATTATAAACATATGGTCATTATAATTAAAGTATATTGTAATACTCTTTGCCTTTTCATTCAAAGGTGAAAATTTTCCATAAAATAATTGTTTCCATCCTAAAGGATAATCCTTGGGAAAATCAATAATACTTTGATAAGGAAGGGGCATATATTTATTTCCTAGATTATCTTCTATCCATATTGACTTAAAATTCTCCTTGATAAGCTTATCTCTCTTAATATTTTCTATTATAAGGCCTAAACCTAAGTAACTCTCATTCCCCGTTACCCAACTATACTCTATAAAATATTTTTCATTTATCATCTTTTCTAAACTAATTTTAATATCCCCATGGCTATCAAAATATTTAGACCTTCCATAATCTTTTTTTAATAATTCATCTATATTAGGTGGCAAGGGTTGTTCAGGAGGAGAAAAGTAGGTAGACATGGTACGTATTGTAGATACCTGCCCATATTGAAAAGCAATTAGTGCTAACCCAAAAAATAAAATTATAATTATTATCACCTTAATCCTTCTAATTCTAATCACCCCCAATATACCCTATGAAGGAAGAATAATTTTCAGACCTAAAAGAAAAAAGATTCCTACTGTTATAATATAACAATTGAGGAATCTCTAATAGCTTATTAATTTATACTATTTAATCTAAGTTGACAATATCTAAACCTTGTTCTTGAATATATTCAATCAAATTTGGTAAAATATCTAAGGTTTCCTTAGATTCATGGAGAAGGATTATTTGTCCTGATAAATCATGTTTGGTAATAGCCTTGTATATCTTCTTCCCATCCTTTGTCTTCCAATCCTTAGGATCATTATTCCATAGGACCATCTTATAATTATTTTCTTTAAGTAATTTCTCGGAATCTGAATTAAAATTGCCAAAGGGGGCCCTAAACAAATGTATCTTATCTTCTATAATATCTTCAATCATTTTTATGGATTCCATTATTTCATATTCTTGCTTTTTAATAGAAAGCTTTTTTAAGTTGATATGACTCATTGAGTGACTTCCTATTGCAAAGCCATTGGAGTGGACTTCCTTAACATATTCAGGAAATTCATATATATGTTTCCCTATAAAAAAGAATGTGGATCCAACATTATATTCCTTTAACACATTTATTATATCAATTGTATACTTTGAAGGACCATCATCAAAGGTGAGAGCTACCTTCCCTTCAGGTACAGAATGGGATATTAAATTTTCTAATTTATAGGATGAAAATATAGGTGTACTGGGAACTTCTTCATCCATATTTCCTGGTTCCTCTTCAATGATATTTTCATCCTCAACTTTATTTTCTTCATTATTATCCTGGTTTTCAATGTCGTCATCACTTTCCTCTACTTCCTTAGAGTTTTTCAAAACCCCTTCCTTTAAGAAAAATGTCTCAGATAGTGCAAAAGTTTTATTTAATTGCATATATCCTATTATTAAACCTAATAATACAATCATTGATAGAAAAATAAGGGTGATAGAAATATGTAATTTACCAAAGATTAGCTTGTTGTCTTTATTTTTTTCTTCTCTAATTTTCATAAATAAATCCCCTTTTAATAAATCATTTCCTGATGAAATTAAATTGTATAATATTTTATTAATTAATTTATTTAAATTCACCCTTGTACTAATTATAGCATTTAATATAGGTTATTTGTAAATTTTTAATATAGTTTTTTCTCCTTTTATGCAATATTTTGTGTATTAATATATACTCAAAAAAAATTAGGAAATTGCATAAATATTCCTTTTTGAAAACTAAAATAGATTAGTTTTATAAAGTTATTATAAAAAGCCAATTATGCAATTTCCCTATTTTCTATTCTAATAAGAAATATACTTCTATAAAATATTTTCTATATTAATCATCCCATATCCTTGGACATTTTGGTTTGCATTAAGTGTTCTAGCAGAATCAATAATTTTTTTCTTCACTTCATCTGGAGTATACTTAGGATTTTTCTCTAATAATAAGGCAATTGCCCCTGATACTATTGGAGTTGACATGGAGGTTCCCGTCATATTTTTATAGGGTTCCTCTAATTTTTTAAATTTATATCTTTTTATACCCTGTTTTGGCAAAAACTCTTTGTCACTATTCAAGGATAAAATATCCACACCTGGTGCTACAATATCTGGTTTTAAATTTCCTTCCTTGGTAGGTCCTCTACTAGAAAAACTAGGAATGATATCATCTCTAGTGTTAATGGTCCCTTTATCATCTAATGACCCAACAGTTATTATTTTTTTACTTATGCCTGGAGAATTTATTGTTTCTGCTTTTGGCCCCGAATTTCCTGCTGCAGCTACAACAACTATCCCTTCATCCCAAAGTCTATTAACAGCCTTTACCAAGGGATCTTTACTTTCTGATAAATCTGGGTCAGAGCCTATTGATAAGGAAACTATCCTAATATTATATTTGTTTTTGTTTTTTAATATCCAATCCATTCCCGCCACTATATCTGAAGTGCTTCCTGCACCATTCTTATCCATTGACTTTATGGCTATTATATTTGCCTGAGGTGCTATACCCATATATTTTCCATCAGACATATGGCCATTCCCTGCAGCCACCCCTGCCACATGGGTACCGTGACCATTGTCATCATAAGGAAAATTAAGACCTTTAACAAAATCTTTAAATGCCACTATTCGATTATTTCCTAATGCTAGGTCTGGATGGGGATAAACACCAGTATCTATGATTGCTATTCCTATTCCACTTCCTGTTAAATTATATTGATTAGCTATATTACCACCAATAACTGGCCTGGCAACATCCATCAAAGTTGTAAGAGTTGCATCATCAGCTATAAAATCTACCTCTGATATCAAAGCCAACTTTTCTATGCAATTGCAGGGAAATTTTATTGCATATCCATTTATTATTTTTAGCTTAAACTTTATTTTGCCACCAAAGTTTTTAAAAGCTTCCTCTAATCTTTTATTTTTTATATCCTTTGAAAGTACGATAATTGAAGTCCAATCCTCTTTAGTTGCTTCTTTTAATCGTACTTGCAACCTTCTATCAATTATTTTATTTATAGAAACATTATTCATACAAGAAGTTCACTCCTTTCCAACACTTTCAAATAACTGGTTTAAAAGCTTTTATCTCTATACTGGGAAATAAAAAGTGGCGGACCTATAACCCGCCTTAATTTTATTTTCTACTATATAATATGTCTAATGGAAAGGAGTGTTCTATTTGTTTTTCATCATTCCCTTTAAAATTTTTGCTAACCTTTGCAATTTTGCCTGCTCCTTAGGGCTTAAGTTTTCTTTCATTTCCTCATATAGTTTTAACCTTTCTTCTTTATCATTATTTTTTTTAATATTTTCTATCTTATTATAAAGCTCCCTAAATCTTTTCTTTCTTTCATCATCTAAGCCATTAAATCTATCCTCTAACTTATTTTCATCAAATTCTTCCTTTATCTCTTCTAGTTTTTTTTCAAATACTTCAGGATTCTCCTTCTTCATTTTACTTGCCTTTTCAATTAATAAATCTAAATCCTTTTTGTTTTCCAACCTATCACCCCCTAAAAATATTTCTCATACATCCTATTCCCTTAGTTCTAAAATAGTTCTTAAGTTTTAAAGTCTTCAAAGAAATCACCCTTTAATACTAAATGGCATAAAATAAAATAGAACAAAAGAAACTTTTACCCCTATTAGCACCTTAAGGAATTGCATAGATTTATGGTATTACCATGTTTATGCAATTCCTAAAACAAAATTGAACTCTCACCAAATAAAGGAGGGATTTTATATATGGGTTTCTTAGCCAATTATTCTGGTAGTGAAGAAAGCTTATTATTTTTCTTTTTATTGTTAGTTATTCTTTTTGATAATTGCAGATGGTTTGGAAAGGAAGATGATGAATCACTTTTATTTTTCTTTCTAATACTGGTTATCTTATTTCAGTAATTTAAATAATGTTTTAGGGTGGAAAAGGAATTACTCACCCTTTTTTTGTTTTTAGCATAATATAAAATAGGTAACTTACCTAATAATGTTTAAGGAGGATTCTATATGGCACTCTTATCTAATCGTTGTGGCAGTGATGAAAGTTTATTGTTTTTCTTCCTACTACTAGTTATTTTCTTTGATAAATGTTCTTTCTTTAAAGATTGTGGTGATGATAGTAGCCTGTTGTTCTTTTTCTTATTGTTGGTAATATTATTTGATGCCGATTAAAATTGATTTCCACTATCCCTGCACATTCTGTCATAGCAAAATATTCCTAGAGATTTTAAAAAAGTAATTATTGCAGGTTATAGTTTAAATACAATATAAATCCTAGATCAAAATAATACTAAAGAAAGAACTTTAAATAATAGAATAAAAACTAGATAGAAGATTTACTGAAAAATTTACAGGTCAAAAATGTAATTGTTCTAAACCTTTGGCTATTGGAGATTTTCACATTTCCAGAAAAAACAAATAGCCCCATTATAAATTAAAAATCGTTTCCTAAAGACTAGCATCGATATTTCCATTATTTAAGGAATAGCATGAAAAAAATTCTATCTTCGATATAAGTTAAGTGAGATGTTTGTAATAATCTAATGGGGAAATTAGCAATATATTAAAGGAGCAGAATATTATCTTTTTAAAAGAGGTAGAGTATAGGCGCAATTGTCACCTATACTCTACCTTTTCCTATTTATTTTTTTATCACATATTAAAATATATCTGCATAATATGAAAATGAGATTAATTATTCAATAAGGAGGTCATTTTATGGGATTTGCCAAGTATTTTGAAGGCAATGAAGATAGTCTTTTATTCTTCTTTTTGCTATTAGTAATACTTTTTGATAATGGAGGCTGGTTTGGCAAGGGCAAAGATGATAGTTTGCTATTTTTCTTCCTGCTTTTAGTAATTTTGTTTACAAACTAATTCCCAAATATTAAGAGTAAGGGGATAGAAAAAAATATATATTAAAAAACAACCATATTAATTATATATAGTGTTCCATATTAGAGTTTGATATAGCAAAGATTTTTAGCTTCGTAATTACATTATAAAGGAGGGTTTTTATGTCTGGATTTCTAGATGGTATATTTAAATGTGGGGATAATTCCATTTTATTATTATTTTTACTCTTTATACTGCTAAATGATGACGGAAAATGTGGAGGTGGATTTTTCCGAGGAGATGACAATATTATATTAATTATATTATTATTCCTACTTTTAAGTGGTGGAGGATTCGGTGGTTTATTTGGAGAGTAGATTTTAAATATGGCACCCCATAAATAATGGGGTGTTTTTTAGTCTATATTTATTATCCTATGAATATATTTATTTTAAAATATCTTAATATTCAATGGAAATAATATTTGTTTCTCATTAAAATAAGGAGGAATTTTTATGTCCCAAAATAATATGGAGGAAAATATAAATGGTAAATCTATATCAAAACGCTATTTTGATGAAAATCCAATGCTTACATTTATATTACTTATATTTATTATTAAAAATTTAAGCACAATTTCCACCTCCAGTGATCTAAAGGATGATGAATATATAGTAGCAATGGGTGAAAATCCTGCCTTTCCACTAGAGGAAAAAGGAGATATTCAAAAAGAGAAAAAAACACTAATATATTTGCAAAACCAGAAAGATTTATTTACTATGATAGATATACTTAAGCCCCATATGAGCTACCAAAACCGTTATGTAATAAACATTTTTGAAAAATGGTTACAAGTATTAAATGACTTGCAAAGTCTGACTACTAGCCTAAATTTAAAAGACAATACTATTGGAGATTTAGAAAAGGAGCAACCAAAGAGCTTATTAAAATTTTTATATGATATAAAGCCATTTATACATCCTGATTATCACAATGAAATTGAAGGTTTTATTCAAGGAATTAATTCCATTTTAGATATTCAAAATAGTATTTATAATTTACAATATGTCCTTAACCAAACAAAAAACTCCAATGATGATGCAACAAAAATACATACTATCATAAATGCCCTCCGTCCTCTTATGGGAGAAAGCCAGAAAAAAAACTTGGATAAATTTAAACAGCTGTCAAGTATCTTGGAGATGATAAATATAGATGAAGATACAACATCTACAAAGAATACACCAAATAATACTGCTGATAATAGGATTGAACAAAGGAAAGAAGATAAAGCAGAATTATTAGAAATTCTAGACCTGTTTGATAAACCAAGTGATGATTTAGTCCAGGATAGGGAAGAGACTAATCGGAAGCAGGAGAAAACTAACTACTCAAATATAGAAGATAATTCCCATGAGAAAATCCTTGTTGAAGAAGAAAAAGACATATCTAAGGAAGCTTCACAATCAATAAAAAACCAAAAGGACTCTGTTCCTAAAAAACATTAGCAAAAAAGGGAGAGGTCTAATTCTCTTCCCTTTTTTCTATCATACTTTTTATAAATGCCCAGGCCTTCTCCTTACCAGTTTTATCCAGTGCAGAAAATGTAATTAGATTTTCACTATTTATTAAGTCTAAGCTTTTTTTTATTTTTTTTATATTTTTTTGTCTTTGGGAGGGTCTTATCTTATCTAATTTAGTGGCCACTATCACAGTATTTAAGTTATAGTATTTTAACCAATTATACATGAGTATATCATCCTCCGTAGGAGGATGGCGAAGGTCTACCATGTGAAATACACAATATAAGTTAGAACGATTGTTTAAATAATGTTCTATCATCTTACCCCATTTTTCCCTTTCTTTTTGAGATACCTTTGCATATCCATAGCCGGGTAAATCCACAAAATAAAACATTTTATTTACTAAATAAAAATTCATTGTTTGGGTTTTCCCTGGTTGGGAGCTTGTTCTTGCCAAAGCTCTCCTATCTAACATAGTATTTATAAAAGATGATTTCCCTACATTGGAACGACCAATTAGAGCAAACTCTGGCAAACAATCTTTTGGATATTGGCTTTCCTGTACTGCACTGATAACAATCTCCGCACTAGTTACTTTCATTTAAGGGCACCCTTTTAAATACAGCTTCAATTACTTCCTGCATATTTTCCACCAAGATAAAAGATAGTTTTTCTCTAACAATTTCTTCTATTTCCTCTAGGTCCTTTTCATTCTCTCTGGGTAAGATAATAGTAGTAATTCCTGCCCTATGGGCTGCTAATAACTTTTCCTTAATTCCTCCCACTGGCAACACTCTACCCCTTAGAGTTATTTCCCCTGTCATTGCAATATTCTTAGGAACAGGTTTGTTGATAAGTAAGGATAATATGGCTGTTGCCATAGTAATCCCCGCAGAGGGTCCATCCTTAGGAATGGCTCCTTCTGGAATATGAAGATGGATATCTAAGTCCTTATGAAAGTTTTCATTTATACCTAGTTCCTTTGCCCTAGATCTAATGTAACTAACTCCTGCCTTAGCTGATTCCTTCATAACATCTCCTAATTGACCTGTAAGTACTAGTTTGCCCGTTCCAACCATATCTACCGCCTCTATGGTCAATGTGTCTCCCCCTACAGGTGTCCATGCTAAACCTGTCACCATGCCTATTTCTTCATGCTCTCGGATTTTATCATATTTAAATTTGGGTTTTCCTAAAAACTTACTTAGGTTCTGAGGATTTAGGCTAATGGTTTTCTTATTATTCTCCACAATTTCCTTAGCTACCTTTCGGCATATATTTGCGATTTCTCTTTCTAAATTCCTTACACCAGATTCCCTTGTATAATAATTAATAATATCCCTAATAGTCTGATCATTGGAGCGAATATTAGACCTCTTTAAACCATGGGCCTTTAATTGTTTTGGTAATAAGTATTTTTTTGCAATATGGAGTTTTTCTTCTTCTGTATAGCCAGAAATATAAATAGTCTCCATCCGGTCTAAAAGCGGACCAGGTATAGTTTCTACTGAATTTGCAGTAGTAATAAACATAACTTTTGAGAGATCAAAGGGAAGTTCTAAATAGTGATCCCTGAAACTATGATTTTGCTCTCCATCTAGGACCTCTAATAAGGCAGATGTAGGATCCCCTCTAAAATCCTGGCTGGTCTTATCTATTTCATCTAAAAGAAATAAAGGATTCTTAGTCCCTGCCTGCTTCATACTATATATGATACGTCCGGGAATTGCCCCTACATATGTACGTCTATGTCCCCTAATCTCTGCCTCATCTCGTACACCACCTAGAGACATTCTAACAAAACTTCTGTTTACCGCCCTGGCAATTGATCGGGCAATAGAAGTTTTCCCCACCCCTGGTGGGCCTACTAAGCATAAAATAGGCCCCTTCATAGATTTGGATAGCTGAAGTACTGCTAAATATTCCAACACCCTTTCCTTTACCTTCTCTAAGGCATAGTGGTCCTCTTCAAGAATTTCCTTTGCCTTTTTTATATCTAGGCTGTCTTCACTTTCCTTATTCCAAGGTAAATCTAAAATCCACTCAATATAAGTTCTAATTACTCCTACTTCTGCAGAACCAGCAGGTAATTTTAATAATCTGTTTAATTCCTTTTCAACTTTTTCCTTTACTTCTCCTTCTAATTCTAGTTCATTCATCTTTTCTCTATATTCTTCTATTTCAGAGGTTATGGATTCATTCTCCCCTAATTCCTCTTGTATAACTTTAATTTGCTCTCTTAAATAGTATTCCTTTTGCACCTTATCAATCTGGCTTCTCACCTTATCATCTATATTCTTTTCAATCTTTAATATTTCGATTGCTTCCAATAATTTTCCATAGAGCATTTCTAATCTTTTATAAGGTGGAATTACCTCTAATAATTCTTGCTGTTCCTCCACCTTTAAATCCAGATTTGCAATTATTATATCTGCTAATTGACCATAATCGTCGATATGGGAAATAGTTAATAGGGTATCCGGTAATAATCTGCGACTTAACTTCATATAATCCTGAAATACATCTATTACCATTCCTATTAATGTTTCCACCTCTTTATCCTTTTCCAATTGATATACAATTTCATCAATATCAGCTTTCATAAAAGGCTCTGTCTGAATTACATTCTCTATGGTACCCCGGGACTGGCCTTCTACAAGAACTCTTATAATATTCCCCGGCATTTTTAATAATTGTTTAATCTTTGCTATAGTACCTATCTTATATATATCCTCCTGACCAGGATCCTCCACTTCAAATTCTTTCTGAGTTACTAAAAATATTAGTTGGTCACCAACCATAGCCTCTTCTAAAGCTAATATTGATTTTTGTCTGCCAACATCAAAATGAATTACCATATCAGGATATATGCACATTCCACGCAAAGGAATGAGAGGTAATGTATATCTTTTTATTTCCTTTATTTTTTCCTCCATTTATCTCACTCCACTTCAATCATATTATTAGGACATTAGATATTATATCCTTTACTAAAAGGCTTTTCAATTATCCGCCTATTTATGTGTTTTCCACTTAAGAATCCCTTTTAATAGTAAGAAAGGCAATCATGCCCTAAGAACATGATTGCCTCTACTATGAAACACTTTCCTTTGGATTGTTCTTGCCCTTAGAAGCCTCTTTAGACCTTTTTTTAGCCTCGCTATACACTAAGGTTGGCTCAGCAGACTTCATAATGGTATCTTCAATTATAATACATTTTTCCACATCATTCCTTGAAGGAATCTCATACATTACATCTAACATTACTTCTTCTAATATAGCCCTTAACCCTCGAGCACCAGTTTCCCTTTCAATAGTCTTTTTAGCTATTGCCTTAAGGGCCTTTTCATCAAATTCTAATTTCACTCCATCTATTTCAAATAGCTTCTTATATTGTTTAGTCAAAGCATTTTTGGGTTTAACTAATATATCTATCAACGCATTTTCATCTAGGGAGTTTAAAGTAACTACTACTGGTACCCGACCAACAAATTCTGGAATTAAACCATATTTTAAAAGGTCCTGGGGTAATATATGTTTTAGTATATCTCCAATAGCTTTTTCCTCTTTAGACTTTAATTTACCTTCAAAACCAATAGTATTATTCCCTAAACGTTTTTCTATGATTTTCTCAATGCCATCAAAGGCTCCACCACAAATAAATAATATATTAGATGTATCTATCTGTATAAACTCCTGATGAGGGTGCTTTCTTCCTCCTTGGGGGGGAACACTTGCTACAGTTCCTTCAAGAATTTTTAAAAGAGCCTGTTGTACCCCTTCACCGCTTACATCTCTTGTGATAGAAGGGTTTTCTGACTTCCTTGCAATTTTATCAATTTCATCTATATAAATAATTCCCTGCTCTGCTCTTTCCACATCATAGTCAGCAGCTTGAATAATCTTTAATAATATATTTTCAACATCTTCCCCAACATAGCCTGCCTCAGTAAGGGATGTAGCATCTGCTATTGCAAAGGGAACATTTAATATTCTAGCTAAAGTTTGGGCTAGAAGGGTCTTCCCAGAACCAGTAGGTCCTAACATCATAATATTACTTTTTTGGACCTCTACATCATCATGTTTGGTATCAGAATTTATCCTTTTATAATGATTGTATACTGCAACAGCTAAAGATTTTTTTGCCCTGTCCTGGGAAATAACATATTCATCTAAAATCTTTCTAATATCAGCAGGTTTTGGTATTTCCCGCATATCTGCTTCAAAGATTTCATCAAATTCTTCATCAATTATCTCCTGGCATAATTCTATACATTCATCGCAAATATACACCCCAGGGCCTGCCACTAATCTTTTAACCTGGTCCTGTGATTTGCCACAAAAAGAACATTTAAGTTGTTTTCTCTCATCAATTTTTGCCATTACTTCACCTCTCTATATAAAACATGCCTTAGGCACTTCGCCAGAAAACCTTAGGTTTCCTTCGACGGTTGTTAACAACCTGAGCACCTTCCTTAACGGCAGGGGAATTTCTCCTACAACCACTATTTTTATTTAGTAAAAAGGTAGTGCTTCTTACTAAATAAAAAATTACTTTCTTGAGGTTATCACCTTGTCTATAATTCCATATTCCTTTGCTTGCTCGGCAGACATAAAGAAATCTCTCTCAGTATCTCTTTCAATTACTTCTAAAGGTTGCCCTGTTCTTTCACTTAATATTCTATTAAGATTCCTTTTTATCTTTAAAATTTGTTCTGCATGAATTTTAATATCAGTAGCCTGCCCTCTAGCTCCGCCAAGGGGCTGGTGTATCATTATTTCACTATTAGGTAAGGCAAGTCTCTTTCCTTTAGTTCCAGCAGCCAGTAAAAATGCCCCCATAGATGCTGCCATACCTATACAAATTGTGGAAACATCACATTTAATATATTGCATAGTATCATAAATTGCGAAACCAGATGAAACAGATCCTCCTGGGCTATTGATATATACTTGAATTTCCTTGTCTGGATCTTCCGCCTCTAAAAATAGCATTTGAGCAACTGTTAAACTGGCTGTCACATCATTAATCTCTGTTCCTAAGAAAATAATTCTTTCCTTTAATAATCTAGAATAAATATCGTATGATCTTTCTCCTCGATTAGTTTGCTCAACAACCATAGGTACTAAACTCACTTTTATCTCCTCCTTGGATATCAAATTAGTGTATCGCCTTCAAAGATAAAATTAAATTATTCAGATATTACTTTACTGTTTTCTACCAAGAAAGCAATACCTTTCCTTCTTTTTATTGTATCTACTATATATTCACCATGGGTTTTCTTAATGGTCTCTTTCATCTTTTCAGCTTCCTGACCATATTGTTTAGCTAATTTCTCAATTTCTTCCTCTATTTCTTCCTCATCTGCTTGAATATTTTCTACTTCTATAATCTTTTCTAAGGTTAGATCAACAGAAATTTTTCTTTTTGCATCTTCTTTAAGATTTTCTTTAAAAGCTTCTTCTTCTATATTAGTATATTTAAAGTAATCTGTTAAGTTTATACCCTGACTTCTTAATTGATAATCAAAGTCTTGTAACATTCCATCCACCTCGGCATCCACCATAGCATCAGGAATCACCATAGTAGCATTTTCCACCACCTTGGCTAGAATGCTATCTTCCACCTCATGTTTAATCCTATGTTCTTCTTCCTCTTGTAACTTAACCCTAATATCTGCCTTTAATTCTTCTAAGGTATCAAATTCGCTTATATCTTTAGCAAATTCATCATCTAATTCTGGTAATTGCTTTTCTTTTATTTCATTAACTTTCACTTCAAATAATGCTGGTTTTCCAGCAACATCTTTCTGATGATAATCCTCTGGGAAATTTACCTCCACCTTAACATCTTCACCAGCTTTTACTCCTATTAATTGCTCTTCAAAACCAGGGATAAATTGGCCTGAACCTATTACCAAATTAAAGTTTGTCCCTTCTCCCCCTTCAAAGGCTTCACCATCTATAAAACCCTTAAAATCAATAATTGCGCTATCTCCTTCTACTATTGCCCTATCTTCTACAGTAACTAATCGGGCATTTTGTTCCTGGCTTGCTTCTAAATGCCTTTGAACATCTTCATCACTTACATTATACTCTCTTTTTTCTACTTCTATTCCTTTATATTCGCCCAATTCAACCTCTGGCTTAATAGCAACTTCTGCTTTAATCACCATGCCTTCTGCCTTGCTGATTGTTTCAATATCAATATCTGGTTGGGCTACTGGTTCTAAATTGTTTTCTTCTATGGCCAATTTATATGCATCTGGAAATGCAAATTCAAAGGCATCTTCATAAAATATCTCTTCACCAAATTGTAATTCTATAATCTTCATTGGTGCCTTTCCCTTTCTAAAACCGGGAATATTAAATCTTTTTACATTTTTTTTGTAGGCTTTTTTCATTGCAATCCCAAAATCCTCTGGAGATACATTGATTT